>CAKMMH010000081.1 GCA_927798255.1 uncultured bacterium
GATCATTGACAAATCCATTATTCTTATCTAGCTTAACTTTTGCTTGAGCTATAATTTCTCTTTCTTCTTCTAGAGCTGATAAGTAAACAACATCTGAAGTAACTTTATGATTTTCATCAACAACTCTATATGGGCTTTCTAAGAATCCATACTCGTTTACTCTTGCATAAGACGCAAACGATGCAATAAGTCCAATGTTTTGACCTTCTGGAGTTTCAATTGGACATATTCTTCCATAGTGAGTAACATTAACGTCACGAACCTCAAATCCTGCTCTATCTCTTGTTAAACCACCAGGACCTAATGCTGATAAACGACGCTTATGAGTTATCTCTGAAAGTGGATTTACTTGATCCATAAACTGAGTAAGTTGAGAAGAACCGAAGAACTCTTTAAGAACTGCAGCAACAGGTTTATAGTTAACGACATCTTGAGGTACAAGGTTAATTAAATCTTGCATTCCCATACGTTCTTTAACAGCACGCTCCATTCTAACAAGACCAATTCTAAATTGGTTTTCAACAAGCTCACCAACTGCTCTTACACGTCTGTTTCCCAAATGGTCAATATCATCAACAGAGTGACGAAGAGGATCATTTGAATTTTTAAGTTCTAAAAGATACCCTATTGTTTCTTTAATATCAGAATCACTTAAAGTTCCTTGCTCAATAGAAGGAGCTTCTTTCCCTTGAGAGATATAAAGTTTGTGATTCATTTTGTACCTACCAATATTTGATAGATCATATCTTTCAGGATTAAAGAATAAATTTTTAAATGTAGCGCTTGCTGTTTCTGGTCTTGGAGGATCTCCTGGACGAAGTCTTCTATAAATTTCAACAAGGCTATCAATTACAGGTTGACCAGTAATTTTAGAATATAAATCATCTCTATCTGGCTCCATCTTATCAGATACTAATGTCTTCCAAAGAGCGTCCCCTATGTGATTATCATCTAAGTAAAGAACTTCAATCTGATTGATTCCATTTTCTCTTAAATAACTAAGTGAACCTTGCTCAACAACTTCACCTTTAGAGTTAATTTTATCTTGAGTAAACTCTTCACCAGCACAAACTAGCACTTCAAAGCAATCTAAGATTTCAGCTAAATCAGTTTCGTCAAGCTCATTTACAAGTGAACCTAACTTATCCATGATTTGTGTCCAATTTGTTAAAATTTCATTTTCTTCAACTATAATTTCACCAGTATCTGGATGAATAACATCTTCTTGAGCTTGAATTATAGTATTTGCAGAAACCATACCATAAACAGATTCTGGGTCTATTTGAATTTCTTTAATTCCAGCTTCTTTTAAACGACGAATGATTGCTCTGTTGAATTTTCCGCCCTTTCTAACTAGAACTTTAGAATCCTTTTTAATTTCTTCGTATGATTTTTGTCCTTCTAATTGATCAGCTTTGAACGCCTTAAAAACTTCACCATTATTTTTAAACTCTATAACTTCCTTCTTGTAGTAATAGTTTAAAATATCATCTGCTGACATACCTAATGCTCTTAAAATTACAGTAGCATTAAGTTTTCTTCTTCTATCGATTCTAACATGACAAATATCTTTAATATCAAATTCAAAATCTAACCATGAACCACGATAAGGAATAATTCTTGCAGAATATAAAAGCTTACCACTTATATGACTTTTTCCTTCATCATTTGCAAAGAAAACTCCAGGAGAACGATGTAATTGGCTTACTACAACTTTCTCAGTACCATTTATCATAAATGTACCTTTTTCAGTCATTAAAGGAAGCTCACCAAAGTATACAGAATCCTCTTTTAATGAGATAAGTTTTCTTTCCCCAGTTTCATTGTTTACATCCCACATTGCAAGACGAACAGTAACACGAAGTGGAGCTGACCAAGTCATACCTCTTGCTTCACACTCCTCAACATCATATTTTGGTTTATCTAGTTCGTATGAAACAAATTCTAAACTTGCTGTATCATTGTAATCCTTTATAGGAAATACAGATTTAAAAATCTTTTGTAAGCCTTCATCCTTTCTTTTATCAGGATCAACATCTGCTTGCAAAAAACTTTTATACGAATCAACTTGAACTGCAATTAAGTTTGGGATTTGTGCAATTTCTGGTATTTTTGAGTAACTGCGACGAAGACGAAGATTAGTTTTGATTTCTGATACCATATTTTATTCTTATACCAATAAAAAATATTTAGAAAATAGCAATAACTACCAAAAAACTAATTAGAAAAAAGTGCAAAAGTCTCGATAAAACCAGTACCAATCAACGCACTAACTTTATAAAAAATAAAGCGAAAAACTTCTTATTATTTTTTTGATAGAATAACTTTGAATATACAGTATAAAAAAATACTACAATTTCTTAACAAAATCAAGAAACTAAGATAAAAAAATTTTTATACCATAAAAAACAGGGAAAATCGCTTAAATTAAAAAATTTAAGCATATTTCCCCATTTTTTTATAAAGAAGCTAACAAAACTACTTAATAGTTGCTTTAGCACCAACTTCTTCAAGTTTTTTCTTGTAATCTTCAGCTTCAGCCTTAGAAACACCTTCTTTTAAAGTTTTAGGTGCAGCTTCTACTAAGTCTTTAGCTTCTTTTAAGCCAAGGCTAGTAATTTCTCTAACTACCTTAATAACTTTGATTTTATCAGTACCAGCTGCTTCTAGAACAACATCAAACTCTGTCTTTTCTTCTTCTTGAGCAGCACCAGCACCAGCAGGCATAGCACCCATCATTGCTACAGGAGCAGCAGCGCTAACTCCTAGTTCATCTTCTAGTTCTTTAACTAGCTTAGCTGCGTCCATTAATGACATATTTTTGATAAAATCTTTTACTTGTTCCATATTAACTTCACTCATTTTCTAACTCCTAAAATATAATTAAAATTTTTTAAATAAGCACTAAATAACTTTTTCTTTTTCTACTCGCCAGCAAGTTTCTTCCTTTGAGCGTCAACAACACGAACAACTTGTTCGCTTGATGCCTTAATAACACGAAGCAATTGCGTTGCAGGTGTATTAAGAAGATTAAGTAACTTAGCAAGAACTTCCTCTTTGCTAGGCATACTAGCTAAAGTTTTAACTCCAGCTACATCAATAAAAGCATTCTCGAACCAAGCTCCCTTTAATGCCAAAGCTTCATGAGTTTTTGCAAAATCAGCAACGACTTTTGTCATTGACACTGGATCTTGAGATGTAGAAATAAGAATACTTGGGCCTTTAAAAATCCCTTGAAACTTTCCAATCTCTTCTTCCTTGCCGTCTTCTTTTAATGCTTTATCTATTGATATCTTTGAAAGAGTATTTTTGATAACTCTACATGTTGCACCAACTTTTCTTAAGCCTTTCTTAAGATCATTTATATCAGAAACTGATAGTCCATGATAATTTGCACATATTGCAACTTGAGAAGCTTTTAAAGAATCGGTAACAAACTCAACTTCTTTTATCTTATCTGCTTTATTCATTTTTAATTTTCCTTCTTAAAAATCAAAATCCACTAAAAAAGGTCTAGTTTACTATAAAGATGCCTTAATACTAGAAACATCTAATGGTACCGATGGCCCCATAGTTAAAGATATATAAGCAGACTTTAAATATACTCCTTTACTAGTTGCAGGTTTTGCCTTATTTAAAGCATCAATCAATGCTTTAATGTTATCTTGAATTTTCTCCGAACCAAAAGAAACTTTACCTACAGCTGTATGAACGATTCCACCTTTATCGGCTCTATAAGAAGCACGACCTTTCTTTAAAGAATCAACCATAGCTGCAACATCAAATGTAACAGTTCCTTCTTTAGGAGAAGGCATTAAACCTTTTGGACCTAATATCTTTCCTATCTTACCTACTTGTATCATCATATCAGGAGTCGCAACAACTTTATCAAACTCAAGGAATCCTCCTTTAATTTGTTCAACTAAGTCATCTGAACCAACTACATCTGCACCAGCATTTTTTGCTTCCTCAGCTTTTTCTGCTTTTGCAAACACAGCTACCCTTACTTCTTTTCCTAATCCATGTGGAAGAGAAATACTCCCTCTAACATTTTGGTCAGCTTTTCTCGGATCTACACCTAAAGCCACCGTAACTTCAACAGTCTCATCAAATTTTGCAGATGCAAGCTCTGTTGTAAGTTTACATGCTTCCTCTAAAGTATAGAACTTACCAGCTTCAACCTTTTCTTTTAAATTTTTTATTCTTTTTCCTTTAAACATATAAACACCATTTTTAATAAAAAATTAGGTTAAAATTATGAATGCTTTACAGTAATTCCCATACTTCTAGCAGTTCCGGCTACAATATTGCAAGCAGCTTCAAGCTCAAAACAGTTTAAGTCAGACATTTTTTGCTTAGCAATTTCTTCTACTTGTGCTTGAGTTACACTTCCTATCTTATCTCTATTTGGTGCACCAGAACCTTTTTGAACTGATGCTGCTTTCTTTAGAAGATAAGCAACAGGAGGTGTTTTACATTCAAATGTAAAAGACCTGTCTTTATAAACAGTTAAAACAACTGGTGTAACTTCACCTTGATTGTTTTGAGTTCTTGCATTAAATTGCTTGCAAAACTCCATAATATTTACTCCTTGTTGACCCAAAACTGGACCAATTGGAGGAGCAGGGTTTGCTTTCCCCGCAGGGATTTGCAACTTTATTTTTGCTTTAATTTCCTTTGCCATACTAACACTTCTCCACTTGTACAAAATCAAGTTCAACCGGGCTTGGACGTCCAAAGATACTGATTAGAACCACAAGCTTACCCTTATCTGCCTTAATTTCTTCAACAGTACCTGTAAACTCATTAAATGGTCCATCAATAACCTTAACTGTTTCTCCTTGTTCAAAATCAACTTTTGAACGAGAGGACATCGCCCCCTCCTCGACTTGGGTATTAATCAAAGCCACATCTTCTTCTTTTAAAGGAGCAGGATCTGATATATCACCCACAAAACCCGAGATCTTTGGTGTTTCTTTTACTAGATGCCACGTATCTTGATTTAAACGCATCTGCACCAATATATAACCAGGGAAGAATTTTCTTGTACTTGTTTTCTTCTGTCCCTTAACAACTTCCGTCACAGTTTCTTGCGGAATTTTTATTTCACCTAAATAGTTTTCAAGTCCTTTTAATTTAAATCTTTCAATTAAAGACTCTCTTGCTTTTTGTTCGAAACCCGAATAAGTATGCACCGCATACCAGCACATATCTGGAATACGATTAGCAGCTTCTTCTTTTTCTCTCAATCTTTTCTCTCTCCTTTCTTTTCTTTCTTGTCTTTTTTGTTCTTTCTCAGTTAACTTTAAAGAAGCAGCGTCTTGTTCTTGAACTTCTATAGAAGCTTCACTATTTGTTATTTGATTTTCAGTATTATTATTTTCGTTCATTATAAAATACTCTTAAAAATATTAATTGCTTATAAACTAAACTTAAAATCACCACACTATTAGAGAAAACACAAAGGCTCTAATATAAAATTAATCTACTACCGTAGGAATTATCAACCTACTAACATTATTAAATACTAAATCCATAAAAAAAATCGTAAGAGCAACAATAACAACAATTACAATTGTCATAAATGTAATTTTTTTCGTTTCTGACATACTAGGAGTACTAACCTTCTTTAACTCCTCATAACTACCAGATATAAACGCCTTAGATTTTGAAAATAAATTTGCCATAATTAAAACTTTCTAATTTTACAAGTAATATACAAACCAAAAACGTTATCAAATATATCAACAACAAAAAGCTACTCGAAGTTACTACTCGAGTGCAAATGATACAATAACAACACCTTAATTTAGCAAAAAATTTAGATAAGAGCAAATGTTCTAAGGAAAAAAGTTAAAAAAAATAAAAAATTAATCTTTTGATAGACTTTTTTACATTAATTATTTAATATTACAAGGTGATTTGTTAAAATTAAGTTAATCACTTGAAAAATCAAAGGGTTTTATGACTAAGAATATTGTTAAATTTACAATTGTCACTCTTATTTTCACGATACTTTCGGTTATCGTCTATCTTATTGGAATTAATAATCCTTTTATTACAACTGGTGAAGCGAGAGAAGCACTAGTAGCACAAAGCATGTTAATAAACGATAACTTATTGCACTCTATCAGATATGCAGATGATATTGCGACTAAGCCTCCCTTTTTCCATTGGTGTATTTTTCTTCTTTCAAAATTTACTAAGAGTGTAACCGAAACAACCTCAAGGCTTCCTTCTCTTATTTTTGCTAGTATTGCGCTAATTGCCTGGTTTATCTTTATTTATAAAAAGCTAGATAAAAAAATTGCAATTTTTACGTTCTTTATTCTTTTAGCAGCTCCAGAGTGGTATAGACACGCTTGCCTTGCAAGAGTAGATGCCACTTTAGCCGCACTTATCACCATCTCTTTTATATCTCTTTATAATTTTACAAAGAAAGGAGAAGATTTTCCACTTCTAAGCTTATTTCCGCTTAGCCTTGGAACACTCACTAAAGGTCCTATTGCAATAATTATTCCTCTTGGTGCAACTTTCTTTACAATGCTGCTTTTTAAAAAACTAAATTTAAAAGCCTTTTTAAAATTAGCACTTCTTGGAGTGCTTTCTTCTATTCCTTGGATTGTGTGGCTTATTCTTCAATTAGAAAGCGAGGGAAGGAATTTGATAGAAATGGTACTAAACGAGAATGTATCAAGATTTTTTGATACAATGAATAAAGGAGAAGATCCTCATTCCAAAAATATTTTTTATCTGATAGGTACATTTATTGCTGGTTTTACTCCATGGAGTATATTTTTTCTTTTTGAAATTAAAAGTATTATTAAAAATAGAAAATCATATTTAAATGATGAATACAAATTTTTCTTTTTTTGGTGCTTAATTTCTCTTCTTTTCTGTTTATGCTTTTTTATGATACCAGAGAGCAAACGAAGTGTATACTTACTCCCTATATATCCTCAAGCTTCATTAATTTTAGCGATTACACTTCTTAATCTAGAAAAGAGCTGTCCGAATCTTGTGAGAAGACTTGTTTATTTTATGGGGATTTCGTTTTCATTCTTATTAGTGTTTGTGGTTTCATTAAAGTATAATTTTATTAACATTGATTATTTTAGAAAATATCCTTCCTTTGAAAAATTTATATTTAATGTTTCTTTATTTCAAAGTGATAATTTTTCGTTTTTATTATTTTTAATTTATTTACTACCTATTATTTTTGCTTATTTTGTTCTTACCAAACATAAAGAAAAGAAATTTTACTTATTAAGATTTTCATTTTTGTTTATAGTGTTTTTCTTATATGGAAAAGCTATGATTATCAATCCTGCTAGTTTTAAATTATCATCAAAAGATTTTGTATATGAAACTTTAAAAGAAAACGATGTAAAAGAAATAAATATGTTAACACCAAGAATGTATCCAGTTGTTTTTTACATAAGAAGTTTTAATAATGATATTTATGTAAGGGATTATGATAAGAATTTAGTAAAGCAAAATAATATATTCTTATGGAAAAGTGATGAAGAGTTGTTGAATGAAAAATATTTTTACAAAATAACAACAAGTCAAAATTATATAGAAAAGCACAAGCGTCTTTTAGAGTTTGCAAAACTTAGAAATTATGAAAATAAATTTTTAAAATAGGAAAATTCTCTATTTCAATTAATAAAATTTTATACCATATAACATAATGTAGGTATGTCTTTAATAACCGGGTGAGGTCGCACATTCGTTCGTCTACAGAA
>CAKMMH010000082.1 GCA_927798255.1 uncultured bacterium
ACTACCATCAGTTAATTTTGCATAATTTTCTGATTGATGCATTTCTAATACATTATGTTCTTTAATATATTTATTAAAGTATGTAATAGCATCTAAGCTATTTAAATACACTTTATGTATTTTATCATTTATTGTTATGATTGTTATAGTCATAATTGTTCGAAGTTATCATAAATCGATATTTTATTATTTTTGCGAGCCTTTCTTTTTACAATACAAGGAAAACATATCTCTCCAACATTCTTTATATACACTTCATTTGTGTATGTTGGCTTTCCTTTAAATCTAAAATTTCGTTGCTCTCCATAAGCGAGATGTTTCTTTCTCTTCCATATTACTTTCTTTTTTCCAAAGTCTTCTACAATTTTAGGACCTTTATATTTGTTTTTTACTTTGTACTTTTTATCAGTTTCGAAAATGAAATCTGAAGATCCACCGTTTTTAAGTTTACGAGATTGATGATAACTTCTTGACATTATACTAAACTTAAACAATATACACTAAGGATTGTTCCAATAAAAGATAACAGTATATTAACTAATACTATTAATACTATTTTTGGGAACATTGAATAATTGTCTTTAGACTTATCAATCACTTGTAAAATTGCAACATTAAATACAAATGATAAAATAGTGATTACAGTAATAAAGACCATGTTATTTATCTTTTTTAGTTTGACACCCGTATTTCTTGATAGATTCTTCTACAGATTTAATGTATTCATCTACATCTGGACCTATTTCGTTATATTTTTTTAACTCTTCCCAATCTTTATCAAGTTGTTCTTTGGGAGTGTTTCTAAAATACTCTTCTAACTTTTGTAATAGATTCATTATAATATTCCAATAAAATCTTGCATTAAAAATCCATCAAAATTAGCATATTTTTTACGCCATTTCTTATTATTAAGTTTTGCATAAATCCAAGGCCATATATCATCAAATAACCATCCTGTTCCTCGATTCAATACATCATTATTCCATGATGCATATTTATCAATAACATTAGGCTGTTGATTTTTAAAGGAATATAAGAGTTTCCATCCTTTTTTATTATAACCTCCATAAAATTTAATGTTCTTGTATGAGCGTTCTAATGCATTACAATATGAAGAAAAACATTCATAGTCCTTATCTTTCTCATTAATTATTCTAACCCATACATCTTCTTTACAGGCTAAACAATCTAATTTAAATAAAATACTATGCATTGTAGTACCCTTAGGAAGTTTAAACTTCATAAGTCCATGAGTGAATATAGGATTACCTTTTTTATCAAAAGAAATCCTAAAATCAAATAACCTAACTCCATGGTTTATTTGTTCATCTATGGAAAGTTTTTGGCATCGTGCAATAAACCTAAAAGGATATAGTAATACATTACTAGGCTTTAGGTATGTCATTGTATTATGAGATGCTAATTTCATAATTTATTAAATTAAGTGTCTCAAAGCGGACTCAAACCGCCAACCTACAGATTAGGAATCTGTGGCTCTATTCAGTTGAGCTATTGAGACTATTTATATTCTAATATTAAAAATTCATGATATCCTTCATTATTCTGGACAAATATAATAATACCTACGTCCACCATCAGAGATAGAACGAACTACAACAATCCTTTTCTTAAGATCAACTTCTTCTATAATTAAGCTTCTAGAAAATGGAACTCCAGGTTTTAATTCTTCCAATGGGCATGGAAATTGGACATTATTTACTTGTGTACATCCTAAATCTGAAAATTTTGAATATTTTATAGAATTCCATATTCCTTCATGTCTATCTGTATGATAAGATTTAATAAATTTATCAAGTAGATCTAAACATTCTTGCTTAGTTCTAGCAATTTCTGATAAACGTGCATTATCAAAGTATGTACTAGGAACTGTAAGAATATTATAGTACGAAATTATTAATTGAGCATTAAAGATTTCTTTAATATAATTAATACTTTCAGGACCATGTATATTTACTTCAGAGATAAGAGATTTTATGGTATCAATACTACTTGTTTGTAGAATTTTTACATATTTTAATAAAGATTCTCTGCATTCTTGATATTTTAAATACTTATCAAATAATACATTAATGAACTCATCACTAATACTTTCAAATTCTTTAATATATCTAATTCGAGAAGGTCTTGATAATAAACAACGATTAATCTTTAATTCATTGGTTGTAAGAATAAAAACTTTACGATTATTACAATTGTATACTCCATCCATAATAGTGAGTATACTTGTATTTTCATCTTTATCAAAATTCTTTTCGAATTCATCAAAGAATAAAGTACAATCAAATTCTAATGATGCTAAGAATTCTGAAATTCCACGATAAGGCATATCAATAAGTATTACTGGCTTATTTAACCTATTTGCAATAAGTTTAGCAGTTACTGATTTGCCTGAACCTTTTAGGCCATTTAAAAGAATACCTAAATTACCTGTAGTATTTTCATAACTCTTCATTACATGATTAATGAATTTGTTTTCAGCATTAATAATCTCGAAATCAAATTCAAATTTGTCAGCAATTCGATTTAATGAAAATTCTCTTGTCATAGGATCTTGATTAATAGAATAAATTCCATTTGGTAAAGAATCCTTCACACTAATAGAAGATGGAGTTAATTTAAAATTATCTCCTTGTTGAATCCATTTATTTTTCATATGATTTAATTATTAATTTGTTGCCCCATCAAGATTCGAACTTGAAAATACAGACCCAAAATCTGTTGTGTTGCCAATTACACTATGGGGCATCCTTATTTATGATTCTTTTAAATATTTTAAAGCAGCTTGTTTTTTAAGGCGTATTTTTTGCTCTTCTTGAAGTTCTTTAAACTTTTGTTTTTTATAATACCTTATTTGGTGCTTATTTAGCCTTAAATATTCACATATAAATGCATTTTCATGAACACTAAGATGTTCTTCATGATATGCCTTTTCATGTTCTCTCATTCTTTTATATTTCTCTTTAGGAATAGTATAAATACTTTCATAAATATGCACTAAAACTAATCCAAATAGTCCTATAGTGGACAGCAGTATTCCCATAAATAATAACATAACTTTACAATTTTACAACGTCATAACACCAGTTAACATTATTAAATCTAATATAAATTTGAGAAGCCCCATATTCTCTAGAAGTTAGTGATATTGTACCTCTATCTCCATCTTGATCAATAAAGGTAAATTCAACAACTTTATCGCCTTCTCTTGTTGTATACTGGTCTTTAATTCCTGTTATTTTATAAAGCTGTTCATATTGAGATCCAATATAAACATAATCATTATCGAAATCAATTTGTAAAAGCAAATTACTAGATTGAGGAGAAGACCATTTTGTCCATCCTCTTGAAGTATTTTCACGCGTGTAGAACTTAGTAGTTCTATAATTTGCAACTTGTGCATTTACTGTCATAGTAGCAATAATAGCTACCAATAAAGCAATAATCTTTTTCATATTTTAAACATTTAAAATTAATTCGTAGAGATGGTGGGGCTTGAACCCACGTGTGACCAACTACTCTTTCTACGGCTTATAAGGCTGAGGAGATACATCTCTATTTAAATAGTCTTCCAGGTGAGACTCGAACTCACAACTTATGCTTTAGAAGAGCATTACTCTAATCCATTGAGTTACTGGAAGATACAACAGGAATTAGAATTGTAAAACACTTATCTTTTTAATCAACTTAATATATAAACTAATTCCTGTGTATGCTTAGTGCCAAAGCATCTTTGCTTTTACCATTGACTCGACACAATTCGATAAGTATATAAAATATTAAGTTTAATTGTTGGACAATTTTAAGTTTTATAAAATAATGCAGAAAGAGTAGCTTGTCATCTCCTGGAATGGCCTGGCTTTTACGAAGCCTAACACATATCGCTTGACCAAAGACAGACTCACACTGTCCACAAGCTACTGAATTAGAAGCTGCAGCTTATTCTAATTCATTCTATTTCTGCATATTATCCTTTATACTCCGAGAGAAGGATTTAACTCTGTACCAATACGATGGTCTACAAGACTAGTATGCAATAAATGCCTGCTTGTGGTTACGATTCCCAATATGGGACTGCAATTAGTTGACTTGGCCAGTTTCGCTCTGGCATCACTACTACTCCGTAGTGTTCTTTCATTGAACTACAAGTCTAATAGAATTGAAATCGAGCGACAGTCTCGCTCTGCCTTTCAAATAACGATCTCTCTAACTTTCTTAATGTGAAAATTAGGATCAAATTCATTACGAGCAATATCCTCAAACATACTAATGCCATATCCATAATAATAGAATACTTTATTAGTGTTTTCTAGAGGTTTTGAACCGTAAGCTGCAAGATCAATAGAGTATATGTAAGGACTATTAACTCTACGAATGTAATCTGCATATGCTCGTGCTTGTCGGCCACAATTACACTCATTATCAGATAAAATAAAGATACGGTCATACTCTTTATTCTCTGAAATAATGAGGTCGAAAGCTGCAGCTAGATTAGTGCACCCCATGTCTGCTCTACTAAGATACTGACTGTATTCAAATAGGTTTCGTCCATTCATCGGCTCAGCATATTCTGCTTCCGATCCAAAGCGAATTACATCAGCATTAGTAGCTTGTACAATCGTTGATGCGATTAAACCAGCTTTTTTAATGCAGTTTCCAAATGATCTACCCGTTCGTGCATCTCTCATTGGCCAAGTCATAGAACCTGAACAATCAAGAATCACGAGATTTCTTCCAGTACAAACTTGGGCAAGATTAGGAACAGATGCTTTATATCCCTTTTCCAGAGATTCTAGCACTTTTTGCCTGTTTGGGGAATCAGGGCAGCTATTTGTAACTTCACCATATGCCACATCAATTTGATATGGCATAATCTTTCCCTTGATGATTTGACCCTCGTCAGAAAGGAGATTACAGAGGTCGGTGACATCTTCACAAACTTTAAGAATGTTGCGAATATTCCTCAAAGCAGCCAGAATGCCAAGCTTTTTATCCTTCAGGAGCCCATTCCAATTTTCTGCTTTTGCCTTGTCTAGTAATTCCTTAGCTTCCTCTTCTGAAAGGCTTCCTGCTCGCTTCGCAGAAGCAACCATTTGGCCAGCTTCAGAATTAGAAGCTTCCCAAGTATCCGCTGATACCTTGAGTCCGCGTACAACAGCATCAATAGCTTTGACAGGGTGATTATCAACCATCACCACACCCTTACATTTAGAAATGTTTGGATGTACTAAATTAGACAAATCAATTGTTGCTTTTTTGTACTTTAAGATCTGATAGGGATCTGAATTTTCAAGCACCTCTTTAAAACCCTTTTTCATGGAATTGGCTAATACACCTCCATTACTCAGTACTTCATAGGCTTGTTTGATCTCTAGCATATCATCTAAGCGAAAGATGCAACCTCCCTTACCAGCTTTCTTGTCCCAACTAGAAAAGAACCTTTTTCCCCATTCATGGCCTCTTAAATAGGGAGTAAGAAGAGCCGCTGCTACATGATTGACAGTTCTCATACCCTCACCTTTACAGCGAGAATATACAATACATTGCGCAGCAAAGTACGGATCATGTGAAGCTACAGAAGTGACTAGGTTCTGTAGTCGTTCTAACTGCTCTGATGTTCCACTATAATATTGAGGTTCCATCTTCAAAGTATTTAACATACTAAGAAGTTGAAGTTCTTCTGAAACAGAATATGCTTCGTGTCCCTCTTTATTACAGGTGTCAGGACTAGGAAGGTTGTCTAACTCTTTTTTTATTTCTGGGGTAGTCATTCTACCCAATGCTTTCTTTAAATTTAGATTTCTTACATTCATGACTTCTAACTTTTAGAGAACAAAATTGTATTTTTAATATGCTCTGCTTCATCAAAGAGAGCATCATAAATTTGTCTTGGAGAATATCCTAATAATTCAAGTGCTTGTACAGTAAATCTAACAACTTCTTCTTTAGTTGGGTTTTGTACTTGAGTTTCCAACATGTCTCCATAAGAATTATTTACTGACGCTTCAAAAAAATCTACCATAATTAATATTCCCAATTAAAATGTTTATTATATAAAGGATTAATTGAATTTTCTTCTGTAATTGATCTTGATGTTAAAACTTTTTGTTTAAGAATTTCTTCTTTACTTTTTTTAAAGTTTTTGTTTTCGCGATGTCTTATTACTCTTTTCATATTAATTTTGATAAAAAATAGACTCCAGACATATTTCACGATTACTCACGATAGTCCAGAGTCATTAAATGTGATCCCGACGAGGTTCGAACTCGTGACCCTATCCTTAAAAGGGATATGCTCTACCAACTGAGCTACGGAATCAATAATAATAGCGTCTATTAGTTATTCTAATTGTCCATAACAGCCAACCTATATGAATACTCCATCCAACTTCTTTCATATAATCATAACTTAGTTGAGGAAGTATTTCTATATGTTTGTAGTTTTTAGCTACGGTAAACAGTAGTTTGCAATATAATTTCATAATTTAATATTTTTAGTAGTCTATAGCGGATTCGAACCGCTGTTTATAGATCGAAAATCTATTGTCCTAACCTCTAGACGAATAGACTAAAATGGTGGAGATTTACAGCTAAGCATAGCTGTCTGACGTCACGTACTCCACCTTCCAGCTCATGCTCTGGACGCCTGTTCGAGATTGTTGCCATATCCAACAGGTTTCACCCTTCTACGTTGGGCAACTCAGGTGAATGGGGAAGCTCCACTCAGATTCGAACTGAGGTTTCAAGATTTATGAATATTTTAATCGTGCTGCAACAATTTGAGCCTCCTGTAGGATTCGAACCTACGTTGCGCCGAAGCATCTTGATTACAAGTCAAGTGGAGTCGACCACTGTCCCAAGAAGGCATTTCAATATTCATAAAACTAATAGTTTAACCAACTAACTTATGGAGCCTTAATTAAAGAAGTAAAGTTTATAGAGAATATTTATAATAATTTTTAGCGACTAAACTTTCTTTATTATTAACGAGTAATTTTCAATATTAACCGAAATATTAACCGAAGTATCTCTATAATGACTATCTTTAAAAGCGGTCTATGAGGGAATCAAACCCTCCTCTTGGCATAGACAGTGCCACATCCTAATCGCTGAACGAATAGACCATAAAAGGAAGTAAATATACAGGGATTTAAAAATATGTTTATAAAAGTGTTTAAAATCAAGAAGTATCCCTATAATGACTATCCCTAGAAAAGTGACTTACTTACAGTTCTTATGGGATGTAAGTAAGTTCTGTTATGAGTTAGTAAGAGAAGACGAACAGAGATATGCCAAATATGAATTTGGTGGTTTATGATGAAGTTTTCCTTCTCCACTAGACCAGCTAGCTTCTAAAACAACAATATTCAAATAATAATGTACACGAAGTATCTCTAGTTCTGACTACTTACTATATATTTATAATTCCTTTACATTTTCTTTAAAAATGTCAGCAATTATAGACAAATTCATTTCAAT
>CAKMMH010000083.1 GCA_927798255.1 uncultured bacterium
CGGCTAGGATAAACGGGTAACAAGGCGTGGAGAAATTATGAAACTTCACGCTTTGTTACATTACAACTTTTCTTAACCTTTAGGGAGGGGATGTTAACGAAAGGCTCATAAGGTTTTATCAGAGACTAAAGGGTTTTCTCTTATCATCTTTCCTCCACATTTTATTTAGAAATTATATTCGTTTATCTTACTTCCTTTTCTTATTAAATCTTAAATTTTATTAAAAATATTAATGTTATAAAATGTTAACATATTGATTTTACAAGAATTATATTTGATTATTCTAAATTTTAGAAAAATTTTAATTATTTTATAAAATTTGATAGAATCAATTTTAAACGTTTGCTAGACATTTTATATGTATTATTTCGCTTTTTAAAAAGTTATAGGAATTATTGTATGAAAAAACTTTTGATAATTTTGTCTATCGTTGTAGTTGTTACAATTATATTTTTTATTCCAGCTATAATTAATCTATCTTCAAAAATTCATCTTAAAAAAGTACAAAATTCCGTAACAGAAAAAATTGATACTACTATAAAAAATGTTCAAAATTTTAAATCAGATTCTAAGTCAGAAAGTGAAAACAATAATGAAGTAATTGAAGAATCAAATAATGATAGTAATGAAAATAAGTTAAATGATGAAAATGAAAATAATTTAAATTCAAATAATAACGAAACAGAAGTAACATTCTTATCATTAAATCCACTAGAAGAAATCGAGTGGCTCATGCAGAATGTTTATATAGAAGATTTAGATGAAGAGAGAGAGTCAGTATTAAATAAAGATATTGCAAAAATTCAATGGGAACATTTAAAAATCAGTTCTGTTAGGCAAACGCTTTCTAATATTATTTCTTCAATTAATAAATTACTCGCAGAGATTCCTACAAGTAAGATTCTTCAACCAGTTGAGTCTGCAAAACTACGAAGCTTATTAATTTCTTACTCTAGCTCTATAGAGTTTGTTATAAAGCAAGGTGAACGTAATGTCTCGGCAAAAGAAAGTTTAGCTATGGTTATAAAAAATTATAATGCATTATCACAATATATAAATAATCTTCAAATTTCTGCACAAATTAAAGGGCTGGAGCTAGATTTTAATACAGATGAAATAAAATTAGAAAAGTTTTTTGAAAACGATTCTATTAAAAAAATTATTGCATCAGATAACAATTTCCTTACTAATTCAGATATATTTTTAAAACGAGTTTCAATTAAAGAAGAAAACAAAAAGAAGACTTTAAATTTTGATGTCGAGGTTTCAGGAATAGGAATAACAAGAGTTGAAGTTTATAATCAGTATGGACTATACGAAAGTAGAGATGTTAATATGTCTAATACGAAAAATGAAACAAGAACTCTTTATTTTAATAAATCATATTCTGCAAAAGGTATATACGTAATTAAAGTTATAAATGGAAATGGTCAATACTATTATAAAAGATATTTATTCTATCCAAGAGTTACTTTGTTTACTTTAGAACACAATGAATACAAGCTTCCTTTTGCTCCACAAGATTATAAGAAGTTAGATGAATTTTTTGAAATTAAAATTGTAAGAAAGAGAATGAACTCTAAGTTTATAGATAGAGAATTTGTTACATCATTTTAATACATGTTTTGGCAGCTAGTTGATATTAGTATTCAGTAAGCCACAATTAGTTACTAGTTACCTGATACTAGCTGCTTGAAACCTGTTTCTCGTTCAATAACACCCTTTTTTTTATTTTTTAGAAGCTAGTATCAAAAATCGGACTTAGGTGTATCTAGAAAAGAGTTTACGATAACTGGTAATAGATATTTGGAAATAGGACACCTGATAAATGGTAGTAGGTAATAATTGATAAAGATAAAAAGGATATGGAGGTAAAGGGGATCGAACCCTTGACATTCGGCTTGCAAAGCCGACGCTCTCCCAGCTGAGCTATACCCCCATAACTCTGAATAATCTAACGTCAACAAGAATGTATAATAATATAAAAACGCTCTTCTTTCAAGATATTAAATATAAAAATATCTAAAAAATGGTGGGCCAGGGAAGACTTGAACTTCCGACCCCGTGCTTATCAGGCACGTACTCTAACCAGCTGAGCTACTGGCCCACAAAGTCTTTATTAACTTATAAATCAAGTCAACAGTTAGTTAGCATAATGAAAATTTATAATAATGTCAATAAGTCATATAAAAAATTATTACTACCTTGTTAAAAAATATAATTATTTTTATACTAAGTTACTAAAAATATATATATTTTTTTCTTTTTTAATTTAGTTATTATGGTTTTTATATCTTTTATTTTATTTCTATCTGTTTGGCTTGCCTTAAGTGGAAAATATGATGTTTTTCATGTTTCACTTGGCATAATTTCAAGCTTAATTGTCGCTTATACTTCAAGGGACCTTATAAATAATAGTAACAATATATGTAAAAATATTAAGATATTTATAAAATTTCTTTTTTACATTCCTTGGCTTATTTACCAAATAATTCTTTCAAATTTTATGATAACAAGGATAGTCCTAAGTAAAAATGTTATAAAAAATATTAACCCTAGAATCTTTACATATGAAACAGTGCTTACAAGTGATTTAGCAAAAATGTTTTTAGCAAATTCAATAACTTTAACACCCGGCACTATAACTATTTCTGTTGTTGATAATAAACTTACAATACATGCATTAAAAGAAGAAGGTGCAATAGAAGGAGTTAAAGCTATTGAAGATAAGTTATTAAAAGTTTTTAGTTAATTTTATTTTTAGTTTTTTATATGGATATAAATTTTATTTTTTACGTTACAATGTGTTGCTTAATACTTCTTATGTTTGTAGTAATCTTTGCTGTATTAAGAGGACCAACAATGATAGATAGAGTGCTTGCCATAAATATTATTGGTACAAAAGTCGTATCACTTTTAGTTCTAATTGGTATAGTTCTTGGAAAACTTGATATGTATATAGATTTAGCTCTTACATATGCACTTTTAAATTTTTTATCTTCTCTTGTTGCTGGCCGTTTTTTAAAACATGTTATGAAAAAAGATGTTGAGTAAATAAGAAGTATTTTTAAAGAGGAAGAAAAAGTGAATTATTTTGATATTATAATTACTATATTAGCTTTCACATCTGTTGTTTCATTTGCTCTAGCAGTCCTTGGTGTAATAAGATTTCCAGATTTTTACACAAGAGTTCATGCTGCATCTAAGGGGGACACTCTTTCAACAATGCTTTTATTACTATCATCAATCTTATTTGTTTTTAAAACATATAACATTCACGATGCAAGTTTAATTTTACTAAAAGTTTTATTAATTGTGTTTTTTATGTTTTTAACAGGCCCTACAGGAATTCACACTCTTTTAAACGCGGGATATGAACTAGGAAGAAAACCTTTTACAAAAAATGATAAAAATTTAAATGATAATAACACTCAAAGTGATGATAAAAATTAACTTTTTATTATGTAGGAGAAAAATTTTAAAGTTATGCTTGAGTTTATAATTTTATTAATACTTGTTATTTTTGCTTTTTTAAGTCTCAATGTTAAAAATTTATTTACAGCTAGTATTATTCTAGGTGCCTATAGCTTTTTAACTTGTGTACTTCTTTCAAAAATGCTTGCAGTTGATGTGGCGTTTACCGAGGCTTGTGTAGGCTCTGGCGTTAGTACAGTGCTTATGGTTGCAACGCTTTGTAAAGTAGGTTTTAAAACGAAAGATTAATGTTTTATAAAAGATAAATGATTTATGAAAATTTATTATAAATTGGTCGCTATTCTTTTATTATTTTTTTTGATTAGTTTGACTTTTGATTTTCCAGTAACTGGTGATTTAACATCACCTGCTAATTTAAATGTTTCACCATACTATTTAGAAAATTCTGTTAAGCAAACTCATATTCCAAATGTCGTAACAACAGTTCTTGCAGATTATAGAGGTTTTGATACTCTATTTGAAACTTCTGTTATTTTAACAGCTGGTATTGCTTTAATATTAATTTTATTTAAATCAAAAAGACAAAAGTATTCTTTTTCCAATTTACCAAGGACAACAAAGGGGACAGATCTTGTGTGCCAAAATTCTTGCAAACTAGCCATGCCTCTTATGCAGCTTTTTGCACTCTATGTTATAGCTCATGGTCATTATTCACCAGGAGGTGGTTTCCAAGGAGGTGTGATACTAGCTGCTAGTTTTATTTTTTATGCTATCTCTTTTGGCGTTCCTAATGCACTTAATAGATTCTTTAAAAATAAAAGGCAAATGCTTGCATATTTAGGGGTTCTCATTTATGCAGGCGTCGGGGCGCTTTGCGTTATTTTAAAAAAGAAATTTTTAGAATATGTTGCGCTAAAAGATATATTGCGAGTATCCGATGAAATGGCACATTCTTACGGAGTGTTATTTGTTGAAATAGGTGTAGCATTAACAATAAGTATCATAATGTTTGCTTGTTATGTATTTTTGGCAACTGGAAATAGTTTTGATGATGAAAATTTATAATTTTATATAAGGCTATTTGATGGATATTTTTATTAGTAAAATTAATTATGTTTTATATTTTGTGTTATTTACACTTGGCTTTTATGCCATGATGGCAAAAAATAATTTTTTTAAGAAAATTATTGGTATGAGTATATTTCAAGCTTCTGTAATTTTATTTTATGTCTCAATGGGATATAAAAAAGGAGCAAATATTCCAATTGTTCCAGAAAGTCATAATGTCGATGTTAACCTTTTTGCAAATCCACTTCCACATGTATTAATGTTAACTGCAATAGTAGTTGGGGTTTCTACATTAGCTGTTGCACTTTCTCTTCTTCAAAAAATTCATAAAGAATATAGAACTATTGAAGAAGATGAAGTGCTTAATTTGATGGAGGAAGAATAATGAATACAGGAGAAATTTTGACTTTAAAAGATAATCTTCCAGTCCTAATAGTTGTTTTTCCATTTTTATTTGCTTTCTTTACAGGAATATTTGGTTCATTTAAAAGATTTATTTGTTTTCCGCTTGCTCTTATAGGAGTTATTTGTTCTCTTATATCATCACTATTTGGTTTTTGTTTGGTTTATAATCAAAGAAAGGATATTGTGTATACTCTTGGCGGTTGGACACGAGATATCGGAATTTCTTTTTATTTAAATTCGTATAATGCAAGTTTACTTTTTCTTATTAATTTAAGTATTCTTTTTGTTTTATTATATTCAAGAAGGGTTATTATATTAAAATTTCCTGATAGATTGTATGCGTTTTATTCACTTATTCTCCTTTTCCTTACAGGAATATTAGGAATTGTTATCACAGGTGATGCTTTTAATCTTTATGTATTTTTAGAGATCGTATCTCTTAGCTCATATGCGATGATTGCTCTTAATGGTAAAGAAAGTTATGTCGCAGCTTTAAGGTATTTGATAATAGGTACAGTCGGAGCAACGTTTTATTTATTGGGGGTGGGGATCTTGTATTTAAAAACAGGAAATTTAAATATGAGTGAAATTCATAATGCTATAATTTCACAAACTAATTTACTTTCAATAAAAGCTGCCTTTTTATTTATTACCATAGGATTTTCAATTAAGTTTGCTTTTTTTCCTTTTCATAGTTGGCTTCCATTTGCATATTCAAAAACAATCAATACTGTTAGCGCTGTAATGGCGCCAATTGTAACTAAAGTTACGATTTTTGCTTTAATAAAAGTCATTGTTTTGGTCTTCGGGTTAAGCTATGTTTTTTCTTTTACTTGTTTAAAGTTTCTTTTCTCAAGTGTTTTAGCCCCAATTGGCATGATTTATTTTTCTTTAAAAGCATTTTCTCAAAAAAATATTAGATTATCTTTTTGTTATATTCTTTTAATGGAATGTTCGTTAATGTTTGGGGCTTTGTTTCTTAATAATATATTAAGTTATCAAATTACTATGTATCATGTAGCACTTGATATCATTATGACTTTATCTCTATTTTTATTTGTTGGTGTTTTAGAAACTTATTTTAGAGTCTATAATTTTTCTGATCTTGAAAGTGTTAACATTTTTAAGCTTAACCCAACTTTTTGTATCTTATTTTTTATAACTTGTTTGTCAGTTCTTGGAATACCACCAACTGGAGGTTTTTTTAGTAAATTTTATATTATTCTTGCTGCTTTTACTGCTCATGTATATTTCTTTCCAGTATGTTTAATAGTTTCTAGTTTCATAATTTTAGTAGTTTTCTTAAGAATTTTTGAAAAATTATATTTTAATACAAAAAAAGCAATAGAAGGTGCGAACAATAAAGTTCCGGTTATAATGCTTTTGATATTTTTTGTAAATGCTTTTTTAATATTAGGCTTTGGTTTTAATTTTAATTTATTACTAAAAAAAATAATTAGTTTATATTTTTAAATATATTTAAGTTATTTTAAGGATATTTTAGTTATGCGTGAAGAGCTAAGTTTAGTTATAAATTCTTTTTTTACATTAAATTTTTTAATGTTACCGTTGTTACTTACTCTTATTATTTATCTTTTTAGAAAGGAAGAAAATCTTACTGATTTCTTTATCGTTATAATAAGTTTGATTCTTGTATTTTTAAGTATTGAAATATATTTTTCTACAAATTTAAATTTTATTTATATAACCAATCTCTTTCAAATAATAAAAAATGTCAATTTTGCTTTTATAGCCGATGCTAGTTCTGTAGTTTTCTTTTTAGTAATTAGTATTTTATGGTTTCTTACAAGTATTTATTCGATAGGTTACATGCGTTCTTTAAAAGAACATGGGCAAAGTAGATTCTATGCGTGTTTTGCATTATCTATTTTTGCTACAATTGGAGTTTGCTTTTCAAAAAACTTACTTACGCTTTTTATATTTTATGAAATCTTATCTCTTGCCACATATCCACTAGTTACACATCATAAAGATAATGAAGCGATAATTTCAGGCAGAAAATATTTAGGGTTTATCCTTGGTGGTTCTGTAGGTTTGGTTTTTCCCGCAATGATTTTTATTTATTTAAAAACAGGTTCTCTTGAATTTACAAGTAATGGGATTATGCAATTTTCAGGATTGTCATCAACTACTATTTTTATTTTACTTTTAATGCTTGTTTTCGGTTTTTCAAAAGCTGCTGTTATGCCATTACATGCTTGGCTTCCAAATGCAATGGTTGCTCCTACTCCTGTT
The DNA here is from genome assembly GCA_927798255.1 of uncultured bacterium. Lineage (GTDB taxonomy): Bacteria > Bdellovibrionota_C > UBA2361 > UBA2361 > CAKMMH01 > CAKMMH01. The sequence continues at coordinate 7,165 of CAKMMH010000083.1, forward strand.
AGTGCTCTTTTACACGCAGTAGCAGTCGTAAAAGTTGGCGTATTTTCAATATATAGGGTGGTTGGCTTTATATTTGGTACAAAATTTTTAGCATCAAAGGAAATTTTTGGCGTAGGGATAAACACATTTTTTTGTATAATCGCAGCAATTACAATTCTTGTTGGCGCTCTTTTTGCTATATGTCAAGATAATCTTAAAAAGAGACTTGCATACTCTACGATAAGTCAGCTTTCGTATATACTTCTTGGTATTTTTGTTCTAAACCCACTTGCAACAGGTG
>CAKMMH010000084.1 GCA_927798255.1 uncultured bacterium
GGAAGGTGAGCTAATGTATGTGGCAATGGTTAATATGAAAAATAAAGTCAGAAATCATGAACAAAGAAAATTAGTAGAAAAATATATTGTAAAAAGATTTAAAAATTATCAATATGATAATCTTGTAGTTATATTAGAAGATTTTTTATCAAGTATAGTTGGTAATGAGATTCCAGAGTTTTATGAAAAATTATTACTTGCTCTTGATAAAAAATATCCGATTGAGAAAAGGGTAGTTACTTTTAAAGAGCTTTCTAAAAACAATAAAAGTTTAATTGTCGATTTAGCAATAGCTTTATCGTTAGATGATAATAATGAAAAAAGTTATAGAGATGTTTTTGTAAGTTTTCTTGATGATGAGTTTAAAAAAGATATTCAGAGGAGATCTTTTGATGCACTATTAATTGCAGAATACTTCTCATGGCAAAAATATGAGAGCTTACTAAAAGAAAAACTTACAAAATTATCTGATGAAGATTTAGTATGGATTGTTCCAATTTTTGTTAAAAGAAATGATAAATACCTTGAAAATGTTATCGATTTAATTACAAAAAGACATTTACTTGATGATGTACAGTCAAGCTTTTTATCGCTTATTAATGAATTAAATCCTCCAAAAGAAATTAAGGATATCTTATTAAAAGCTAGTACATCTCAGATTACACAAGATGACATTCAAGTAGTTTCAAATTGGATTAATATTAATAAAGAAAAAATATTATATGTGATGATATTAGCGTTAAAAACAGATATTTCGCTTAAAAGAGAAATATTTGATATATTTTCAGTAACTAGAGTTCAAGATGAGTTAATTAATAAATATGTCAAATTTGTTAAAGAAAATTTATGGAATAATAGAGGTGAGCTTACTACTTTGATACCATATTTATTAAAATCAAAAGATTATTCTGAGGATAAACTATTAAATGTTATTAAATATAGTATAAAGAAATTAAGTAGTTCGGATAAAAGTAAAATATTAACAGAACTTGTTGAAATTGCTGATGATAAAATTAAAACAATTATTTTTGAAAATTTCTATGAAGATTAAGGAGTAGGGGTCTTGGTAAATTATCTTTCTTATGATGATAAAAATATTAAGAAGCTTGCACTAAAAGGATTAAAGGAATCAGGTATAGATGACATCATTATCTCAAATCTAATTATTGAAAAGTATGATGAAGAAGATGATGACGAAATAAGAAATATGTATAAATCAAATTTCTGGTTTATAAGGAAAAGAGAATTAGAATAAGCAAAGCTACTACTTGCTATCTGAATTCAAGTTTTTGGTGGCAGCTCTCTGGCTTCTGTTTCAGATTTCCGGTTTCGGGTAGCTGGTAGCAGATTTGCTGAATGCTCGAAAACAGAGAAAAAAGAAAATTATTTAAAATCGATAATTTTATTGCATAAATCAACATAAGTAAAACGTTTGTTAGAAAAATATGGAGGTTAAAAACAGCTTTACTGTTTATTTTTAACAAGATTGTTATCGTTATGATTTTCTTTAAGAGTTGAATCTAAACACTCAGTAGTGTTCTCTAGTGGACTTTCCATCGGCGTTGATATAACGTATTCTTCATTTGCCCAAGCACCTAAATCAATAAGTTTACATCGTTTCGAACAAAAAGGAAGATAGTCTAAACTTTCAATAGTATTTTCGACAATCTCTTTTTTACAATTAGGACATTTCATATATAAAAACTTCTAAATTTTTATAAATCTCCTAAAAACAGTACACAAGTTATATTCTGTACTGTTTTTAGGTAAAATTTGTTTATTTTGAAAATAAAAGAAAAAAGTTTTAAGGTCTAAATAGCCAATTCTTTTAAGCTATTTAAATTAGAATTTTCCATTTCGCCTTGAGATATTATGGCGCGTTGTAGGCTATCTGAGTCTAAATCTAATGCTTCACAGATAAAAGCAAAAGTTAGGGGAGTTTCAAGATCTTCTCCCATAATCCAAAGTTTGGCAGCTTCTCGCAAATCACCTTCACCACTAACAAAGTCAGTTATTGCTCTTTGAAGGACAGCAGCAAGTAACTTCTTCTCTGGAAGATATTGATTTTGAGATGGGATTTCAGAATTTGACCAACCTTTCATACAAGATTCCTTTTATTTAATAAAGTTAATTACAATAATCAAATTTTACACACACATTCTCTTTGCTAGCCAGTTAACTAAAAAGTCAACTTATAGTCTGCTAGCACTAATTCACTAGCGTTAATGATATGTATAAAGTTAAGAATATACAAAAATATTAAATTATGAAAAATTAAAACTCAAATTTATAGAAAAATGCTTTGTAATCTTAAAACAACCTAAATAAACACAAGCTCTCTAAATAAATACGAGCTTTAAGCGTAAGACTAACTTAAAGGCTATTAAAAGACTACACGCTAAGCCTTAAAAACTCATAATAAAATATTTTTACAACATTTAAAAACGATACTAATTTTAACGACTAAATAAGTCCTAAATTTTTTCAATCGTAAAAGAATATTTTGATATTCTACTAAAAAAAAAATCTTACTCAATATAAAAAGGATTAATAAAGCAAAAAATCCTTTTTGAAAGATTCTCTAAGTAAAATATAAATAAAACATATATAGAAAACATCACCTTAAATTTCGCAATAGAAACTTCAAAATAGCGAATCCACACAAGCTTAATAATACTAAACTTAAAAGTAACCCAAATTTAGCTTGTTTGTTTAGCTTGTTTTTAAGCTTTATCTTTAAGCTTATATTGTGTTATATCTTATATAAGCTTGTCTGAATTTGTTACTTATTCTACTAAAAAATTTAACTTCTAACCTTAAAAAACTATATTCTTTCAAACCGATTGCACACGATTATATGAAAAAGAAATTCAAACTTCAAGAAAAAAATACATTAGCGATAAAAAAAATAAAAAAATAGAATAATGTTTAAAAATTACTTGACTTAGATAAAAATTTGGGGCTTAAATTTTGAAAAATATCAAGGCGTTAACTTAATTTTTACGTAAAAACTTCATGTATTTTATAGTGTGAATTATTACTAATATTTTTATTTATTTAATGCAAGGATTAACTTTGAGATATTTTCATCAATATCAAATTTCTTATTTTTAATAGCATCTTTAGTTTGAATTTTTTCCTTATCAAGTAAAGTAATACTTTTTATAGCTTGCTCATATTCATTTCTGATTTGTTTACTACTATCTTTTAATGATAATAATCTTCCTGTAAAAATTTCGTATGCATTTGGTGCTTGAATATTAACACTTCCGCCAATCTTATCTAATTCTTCCTTTAATAATGGAAGCGTAGCAATATCATCTTTTAAATCTTTAAGTACAGGCAATCCTTCTAACACGCCACTTTTGTAAACTTCAAGTTCTTTACCTTTTTCATTTAATGGCTTTAGCGACAAGAAAATACCAAATTCTTCAGCTAGCAGCACGTGTCGCCTTTTTAATCTAATTTCTTTACTTTTTAAATCTTCTTTGTCAGTATCAAATGTGCCATAATTTGCGCTTTCAATTCTTAATGAATCTAACAATTCATAGGTATTGTTAATAGATTCATTTATATCTTTGTTTTTTAATAGACCCAGAATACTTAAGGACTTTTTAATATTTTTTAGTTCTAATAATGCTTCTTCAAAATCTCCTCTTTTTGCAAGAGAACCAATACTAAAAATTTGATTTTGAATTTTTGATGATAAGAGATTGTGTGGTAAATGCTTTTGCTTCGCTACTTGTGTAAGTGTAGGAAAAGAAGAGTAAAAAATGAAACTTAACATTTTATTAGGAATGTTTGGCTCTAATCTATGAATACTAACTTTTAACGCGTTATCATATGATTTTTTATTAATTTCTTGCCTTAAAAGCTCAAAACTTACGCTAGATTTGCAATAATTTATGATTATTTCAAAAAAAGTTGAAAATAAAAAGATTAATACTAAGCTTATTCCAGACACGAAATAACCCGATTTTAAAGTTAAAGTATTATTGGGTAGCTTGTAGTAATTCATTTAAAATTAATGTATATTATAGAAACCTTAAAATAAACTAAAATTTTATTAAATTTTACCAAAATAAATATTTAAAAACAATAGGAATATTATGAACTTAGATGAAGAAAACAGAGTTAATAATTTAAGAAAAATTTTACTTGGTGATTCTATAAGAGATACTTTTCCTATTTTTGCTAAATATGGGCAAAAAAGGCTTTGCTTTCTAGATTCTGCTGCAAGTACTCAAAAGCCAAAATGTGTAATTGACAGATTAACAGATTTTTATTCAAACGAGTATTCAAATATTTTAAGAGGTGCATACGAATTAAGTGCCAATGCAACCATACGATACGAAGAAGCACGAAGCAGAATTTCTAATTTTATAGGTTCTAAGTCATCAGATAGTATTGTGTTTACAAGAGGTACAACAGAAAGTATAAATTTAGTATCTTATGCTCTTGAAGATTATTTTAATGAAGGAGATGTAATTTTATTAACAATAGCTGAGCATCATAGTAATATCGTTCCATGGCAATTTCTAGCTAAAAGAAAAAACTTAAAATTAGTTTATGCAAAAATTAATAATAATTACAATTTAGATATTGAAGATTTTTATAATAAAGTTAAAGAATTTAAACCAAGATTGATTGCAGCTACTATGTGTTCAAATGTTTTAGGTTCTGTTTTTCCAGTAAAAGACATTATATCGGGTGCAAAAAGTGTAAATGCACTTGTTCTTTTAGATGGTGCGCAATATGTTGCTCATAATAAAGTTAATGTAAATAAACTTGATGTAGATTTTCTATGTTTTAGTGGACATAAAATGTACGGACCTACAGGAATAGGGGTTCTTTATGCTAAAAGAGAACTTTTAGAAATGATGAAACCATTTCAAGGTGGGGGAGAAATGATATCAGAAGTTACATTAGACGATACAACTTTTGCCGATATCCCGTATAAATTTGAGGCGGGTACTCCAGCAATAGCTGAAGTTATAGCGCTAGGTGAGGCAGTTAATTTTATAAATCAAGTTGGAATCGAAAATATTTATGAACATGAAAAAAGTGTTTTTGAATATGCTATATCAAGGTTATCTTCTATAAGTTATGTAGATATGTATTCTTCAAAATCTTCAAATGATAGTGGTAGCGTAATATCTTTTAATATAGATGGTGTGCACCCTCATGATTTTGCAAGTATAGCTGATAATTTTGGTGTACAAATTCGCTCAGGTTTCCATTGTGCTATGCCACTTCTAAATTATTTAAAAGTTAATGCTACAAATAGAATAAGCTTAGGTATGTATTCTGATAAGCAAGATATTGATATGTTAATTGATGCAATATTAGAAAGTAGAAAGATTTTTAAAGTTAATTAAGTTTTTTATTTTTATAAAAGAGATAAATATATGACATCAGATTTTATAAGAAAGACTTTAATTCCTAATAATGAAGATATGCAATCTTGGAGTAATTTATCAAGTCTTGCTGGCGATTCTAGTAGTGATGATGAACAAGAAGGAAGCAGTATAAAATCTTTAAGACCAAATGCGTTTTTAGAGTATATAGGTCAAGATAGGGTAAAGGAAACGGTAAAAATTGCATGTAGCGCAGCATTAAAAAGAGAGGATACATTAGATCATATTTTGTTTCATGGGCCTCCAGGACTTGGAAAAACTTCAATGGCAAGATTAATTGCAAATGAGCTTGGAGTAGGGTTTAAGACCACATCTGGTCCTGTTATCGAAAAACCAGGGGATTTGGCTGCAATTTTAACAAGTCTAAATGAAAATGATGTATTATTTATAGATGAAATTCATAGGATTCCAAGAGTTGTAGAAGAAGTTTTATATCCAGCTATGGAAGATTTTGAAATTGACATTATGATAGGAAACGGTCCTGCTGCAAAATCGATAAAAATCGATTTAAAACCATTTACTTTAATAGGTGCTACAACTAGGACTGGGCTTTTAACTTCCCCTCTAAGGGATAGATTTGGGCTAATTTTAAGACTTGATTTTTATAAGATTGAAGAGCTTAGAGATATAGTTCTTCGTTCAGCTAGCATACTAAATTTAAAAATTGATGATTTAGGCGCTTTAGAAATTGCAAGACGCTCTAGGGGAACACCAAGAATTGCAAATAAGCTTTTAAAGCGCGTTAGAGATTATGCTCAAACGAATGACTCTGATGTTATCAATAAAGAGATTGCTAAAAAAGCGTTAGATTTTCTTCAAATTGATAATCTTGGTCTTGATGAGATGGATAGGTTTATTTTAAAAACTATAATTGAAAAATTTCAAGGAGGGCCTGTAGGTATAGAAACTATATCATCAGTAAAAAAAAAAAAAAAAGACACAATTGAAGATGTTTATGAACCATATTTAATCCAAGAAGGATTTCTTATAAGAACAAAAAGGGGACGTGTCGTAACAGAGCAAGGTTATAAACATCTAGGAATAAAATTTAACGGTGAATTATTGTTTGTTTAGATAATTTAATTCGTTGATAATAAAAAAGAAAATAGTTTATGGTTACTAAAAGATTACGATTAGCTGTTTGGTGGGAAAGGCTTGAGATGCCTTTAAAACTAGCACTTTTTGTGCTTGGAGCTTCGCTTTTAGCATTAGTTATCTATTGGCAAAAACCTCGGTTTGAAATTGAGAATTTTGGAAGTAATTTAACTTTTTTTATCCTTATTAATTTAAATATTGCACTTCTTTTTGTTTTTGTTTTTCTCGTAGCAAGAAATATCGTTAAACTTATTTTTGAACGAAAACAAAATATACTAGGTTCAAAGTTAAAAGAAAAATTAATTTTTGCATTTGGTGGTTTAACTCTTGTTCCTACAATTATCATTTTTATTCTTTCTAGCACAATGCTTAGTCATTCAATGGAAGAAATTTTTTCGAAAAATATTTTGGAAGCTATTACTGGGGCTAATGAACTTGCACAAAATTACTACGGGAGTGTTGAGAAGGATTATGAAAGTTTAGGAAGTGAGATAGAAAAAGAAATAGGAAAAGAAATTAATAATCTAAATATTAATAATCCTGAAAATAAAAAGGAAATTCTTAAAGGTTATTTTTCTTCAGTAATTCAAGATGAGAATGTGTTTGATGTAACATTAGTTGATGATAAAGATAATGTTGTAGCCGATTTTACAAAGCAAAATATAAAGAGCAAATATAAACTTAGTCTAGATGGCGAGTCAATAAAAGAAATAATTAAAAAACATGTTTCTAGGTCTATTGTAGAGGAAGTCGGTAAAGACCAGGTGATGAGGATTTATTATCCAATAAGAATTAATAATGAATAT
>CAKMMH010000085.1 GCA_927798255.1 uncultured bacterium
CCCTAGTCTTTGACCTAATACATAAAAGTATACATCACAAGACGAAGCCATAGCCATTTCTAAGTTTACAGGGCCATGTCCAGAATGCTTATGACAATGATAACGTCTATGACCAAAAGACAAATATCCTGGACAATTGATTTTAGTATCTTTTGTTATTACACCTTCTGAAAGTCCGGCTACTGCCATCACAGCTTTAAATACAGAGCCTGGTGGGTATGCCCCTTGAATTGCTCTATTGTGAAGTTTTCTTAGTGGTCCATTTAAATCTTTCCATGTTTCACTAGAAAGCTCTTTCGTAAAAATATTAGGATCAAAAGCAGGGGCAGAAGACATTGCTAATATTTCACCTGTATTTGGATTAAGAGCTACAACTGCTCCCTTCATACCTTCTAGTGCTTTGTCGCTTGCAAGTTGTACATCTTTATCGATAGTTAAATAAATACTATTTCCAGGGACTTCTGCGTCAAATGATTCCTCGCTAATTCTAATACCATTTGCATTTACTTTAACAAGTTGTACTCCTTTTTTTCCTTGAAGATATTCTTCCCATTTTGATTCTATCCCATATTGACCAACAATATCACCCATAATATAGCCAAGTTTTGAAAATCTGGGGTTTTTTAATTGATCTTGATTTAACTCTCTAATGTATCCTATAACATGTGATGCAAAATTATTATATTTATAATCACGAGTTGGAATGATATTTACAATTACACCTGGCAATTCATATTTATGAACAACTATCTTTGCAAGTAAATCTCTATCGATATCTTTTATTAAAACTTTTGGTTCAAAGCGTCGTCTTTTAGTATGGTCTTTAACTTTTAATTCTAATGTTTCAAGTGGAATATTTGAAATTTTAGATAATTTTTTTAAAACCTTTTTAATATCAGGGCAGTCTTCAGTCGTTATTTCGATGTTAAATGATGGACGATTTCCTACAAGCTCCTGACCATTTCTATCATAAATTATACCTCGTGGAGCTTGCATATAAACGGTTCTTAATAGGTTGTTTTCTGAACGATCTTTAAAATATTCCGAATTAAAAAGTTGTAAATAAACTAATCTTAAAATTATTACCAAAAAAATAATTATAATTATAACGGCATAAATATTTACCCTTTTTTTTATATCTATTAAGCTTCGTTCATAAATTAGCATAATTTTTTCAATATCTCCTTTTATAAAGCTATCTATTTTTTATAGGGTAATATTTTTTTAGTATATATATCATAATTGGACTTATTATCGCGGTCGAAATGCTTCCCAAAAGTATCTCAAAACTTATGTTATTTTTGTCAGGCAAAAAAGTAAAAATTAATATCATATATATTATGTCGCAAATAATTGATGATATTGCGGTAATTATAATTAAAGAAATTGTGGTATCTATAAAAATTCTTCCTGAAAAAATCGCAAAAAGTGTATATATCGTAACAAATGATGCAGCATAAGGACCAAGTAAAGTACTTGTGGAAATATCGTATAGGAGTCCAAGTACGAAACTAAATATTAATCCTAAAACATTAGTTTCGTAAAAACTTAAATATATAACAATAATTAAAAATAAATTAGGCATAAGAATATTAGGAAGGAGTGGTTTTAGTATTCCTCCTTGTAAGAATAATATTACTAAAGCTAATATTATGATAAGTAAAAATTTCTTAATTATATTCATAAATCACAATAAGTTTAATTATTTTAATTTTAAAACAGTTACAAATTCTAATTTAGTAAAATCAACTATTGGCATAACTTTTATTGTATCAAATAGTCCACTTGGAATAGGGGAAAGATCAGCAACATGTCCCACAAGAAGGCCTTTTGGAAAAATTCCATCGAGTCCACTTGTTAAAACTTTATCACCAATTTTTGTATCATTATTTTTTAGAATGTACTTAAGTTGGCAAAGTTCATTTCCGCCTCCTATAATAACTCCTCTCGCTCTACTTTGTTGTAAAAATACATCAATTGCGCTTGTCCTATCTATTAAAATAAGCACTTTAGAAGTATTTGGACTTACATTTATCACTTGTCCCACAACTCCTTCATGACTGATAACAGGGTCACCGACCTTTATATTATCAATTTTCCCTCTATTGATGATTATTGATTGGCCCCATTTAGAAGGATTATACCCAATTATTTCAGCGCCTATTTGAGCATAATTAACTTTTCGTTTTATTTTTAAAAGTCTTTTTAATTTTCTATTTTCATATTTTTCTTCATGTAATTTTAGATTTCTTTTTTCTAATCTTGCAATTTTAAATTTTAGACTTTTGTTTTCTTCCTTTAAATTTACTAGATAAATATATTTATCTATTGTGTTGTTAAAAAAATTGACAATGTTATTACTTATATTTTGAAAAGGATACAAAACTTCGTATAGAACATTATAAGAGTATTCAATTAGGGTTTTATCTTTTGAAGTATGATGCAAAAGTATTATTGAAGATAAAAATAATATAAGTGAACATAATGATATTTGTATTCTTTTAGAATATGTAAGTTTCATCTTAATTTTATATTAGTCTTAATGATAATCTTAATGATAATATGTAACCCTAATTATTATTTTAATATAACATCTTTTAGCAATTCAAGCTGATCAAGTACTGCCCCCGATCCTCTTACCACTGCAGATAGTGGGTCTTTTACTACGTTAACTGGAAGCCCTGTTTCTCTTGAAATTAATTTATCTAAATTTCTTAGTAATGCTCCACCTCCGGCTAAACTTATACCACAATCCACGATATCTGAAGATAATTCAGGAGGAGTTTTTTCTAATGCTATTCTAATAGTTTCTATTATTTGGTTAATAGGCTCAAATAATGCTTCTCTAACCTCATCTTCTGTAACTACAGCAGATTTGGGAATTCCTTGTAAAAGATCACGTCCTTTAATTTCAATAGAAAGATTCTCGGATGTTGGAATTGCGCTACCAATCTCGATTTTAATTTGTTCTGCAGTTCGTTCTCCAATTAACATGTTATATTTTCTTTTTATATGATTTACAATTGCTTCATCGATTTTGTCTCCTCCAACTCTAAGTGAACGGGAGTACACGATACCTTTTAGGGAGATGATTGCAATTTCAGTTGTGCCTCCTCCAATGTCTAGTATCATACTTCCGCATGCTTCAGTTACAGGAAGTCCTGCACCAATTGCAGCAGCCATTGGCTCTTCAATTAAATAAACTTCTCTAGCTCCTGCAGATTCAGCTGATTCTTTTACGGCTCTTTTTTCAACTTCAGTAATACCATGAGGAACACAAATAATAATTCTTGGGCGTACAAGTGCTTTTCTGTTATGAACTTTTCTAATGACATGTCTTAACATTTCTTCTGTGATTTCAAAATCTGCTATAACTCCATCTTTCATTGGTCTAATAGCTTCTATGCTTCCCGGGGTTCTCCCTAACATGTTTTTTGCTTCGGTACCGACTGCTAAAACTTTTCTCTTTCCTGAGTTAGGATCGCGCTGCACTGCGACTACTGATGGTTCATTACAAACAATTCCTTGCCCCTTTAAATAGATTAGTGTATTTGCAGTTCCTAAGTCTATTGCTAAGTCGTTAGAAAATAACCCATATATTGAATTAAAAATCATTTTTTCTAGCCTGATTAAAAAATATTAATAAACAATTCTCAAAGATTTTTAAATGTAAATTTAATAATTCTTTATTTATAACTAAAAAATTGCAATTAAAACCATTATTTATTTAAGATTTATTAAAAATATAACGAATTTGTTTAAAAAAAGAATGAAAAGATATCTTTTCTTAAGAAAATAGTAGCATATTTAAAAAATAATAAAAGGATAGGTTAATATGATATTTCCTTATTTTTAAATTATTTTTTACTATTTTCTCTGCTTCGTTTAATAGCTTCTTGGAATCTTTGGTATAAAAGCTGTCTTTTAGTTTCGGCATCACTTACTTGATTAAGATTAGAAGAGCCTTGGCTTGGGTTATTATTGTAACCACTACTACCAGAATTTCCGCCGCCATAATTATAACCATCTGAATTTCCTTGATAACTTCTGACGTTATCAGGTAAATCTTTTCCAGATCCGCTAACCTCTTCTAATAATTTAAATAAGTTATTATCAGCTTTCTTTGGCATTTGCTGATTCTTATTTCTAATTAATGGCATTAAACTCTTAGATTTTAATATTTCTTTTTGTTTAAGTTGAAGCTCGATTTCATGTTTAACCCATTCTGGATAATTATCTAATATGTATGGACTATCTGTATTAACAATTTTTTTAGTTCTTCTAAGCGCTGCCATATCTCTTTTAATAATTTCGTTACGCTTTTTAATTTCCTCAAGATTAGTATCACTTTTTACTTTAAATAGCATTGCAACAATTACAAGTGATAACACTAAAAACAAAATTCCAATTCCAAATAATATTACATGGATTTTATGAAGATCCTTTTTGTTGAATTGATTGGTTACGTTATTCTCTTTAATGGGGTCATTATCATTTGTTTCGATTATGTCTTTTAAGATTTCAGGCATCGCGTTACTAATGGGAATATTGTTTATTTTGATTGGATCTTGTGTTGCCTTAAGTTTTTCATTTGTAGTGCTTGAGTCTTGATTATTAATTTCATTTCTAATTTGTTTTAGAAAATCATTCAAATCTTGGTTGTTAGTCCCAAATCCTATAGTTTTTGTTCTTGCAATACCTAACTTGTAGTTTTTAATATTACTATCATTATTTTTCCAAAATGATGGTTCGTAATCTAATTCCATTATAATTACAGGTAGGTTTTTTTTGCTTGCGTATGTGCTTATATATTTAGCAATTGGTTCTTTCCATTGACTAATAATATCCTTAAAAGGATTTTTAATTATTAATGCCTTGTTATCATTTTGAAATCCAATAGCATATTCTAATCTTTTCTTTTTATCATCATCTAATTCATAAATTTTTAAGTTTCTTATATTGTGTAATCCATATGTATTTAAAATTACATCGATGTCACTATTATTTTTGAAAACTTCATCTACCGACTTAGTTGAATCTTTTAATAAATCATTAAATCCAATTAAAGTATGTTCATTTGAATTGTAAGTTTCTGAATCATTAATAGAAATTTTTAAATCATTTTTTTCGTAAGTTTGAGATAGAGCTCTTTCAAGGGAATTAATAGAAACATCAGTCCCCTTAATTACAGAAATATCTCCGGAATTACAATTAAAAATATTTATAATCTCGGCTTTATTAGATAATTCTTTTATTACAATCTTATCTATCGTCATACTATTTTAATAAATAATCACATATTCCTTAAGTACATGGTCGGAATTTTCAATTAATTTTATAAGTAAAAAGATAAAACAATTTAAAATATTATAGGTAGAGTTGAATTTTCCTATAAATCAATATGTTAAGGAGAGTTGATTTAGTAATTTGCTTGTATCTAGGACATTAACAAACTTTTTTAATAGTAAATTTGAAAAAATATTGTTAAGGACATCTTGTGAATTTAAATATCTTTCAAATATTAAATATTCTGAATAAATTAAATTTTCTAATGTTATAGCAAAGATATTTTTAATTTCTGGATTATTTTCTTCTAGCATTCGGCTTCTTATTATATTTCTTAATACACCAATGTTATATTTAAGATTATCCTTATTTTTAACCAATTTCGAAACAAATGAATTTAATGCATCTACATTACCATTTAAAATGTCGCTAATGTTATTTTGAAATTCGTCTTGAACGTTGTCATTATTTAATATCATATCAAGTTTTGTAAGGCTTCCTTCTAAAAGTTTTACATCATCTTTTGAATTAAGATTAATATTTTTATTATTTAGAATTTCAATTATTTCATATTCTTTTAATGAATCAAAAAACCAAAGTTGACATCTCGAAATTATTGTAATGGGTAATTTTGAATAATTTGACGTAACTAAAATAAAATAAGTGTTATCTTTTGGCTCTTCAAGAGTTTTTAGCAATATATTTGCACTTTGTTCTTTTAATAAATGCGCGTCATTAAAAATAACAAATTTATTCTTGGCGGAAAAATTTTTTAAATTCAAATTATACAGCAATTCTCTAATATTTTCAGTCTTTATTTGTTCCTTATCAGAGCATTCAATGAAGTAAAAATCAGAAATTGAGAAATTATCAAAAAGTTTACAAGATTTACATTCATCACATCCGCCAAAATATGATATTTGTTCATTTGAATTTTTTTCACAATAAAATGTTTTTGCAAATTTTAACGCTACAAGTTTTTTTCCGATTCCTTCATCACCGTTAAATAACATAGCATGTGGAACAGCTTTAGAAATGGCAAGCTCATTTAATAAATTTAATTGTTTTTCGTGTCCTATAATTTTCATAATTTATATATATCTTTTAGTATGCTTATAGCTTCATTAAAAACTTGTTCTTTGTTTTTTGTTGCATCGAGTATAACAAATCTTTCAGGTAGTTTTTTTGATAAATCAAGAAAACCATTTCTTACTTTTTGATGGTATTCCATTTTTTCGCTTTCAAAACTATCTTTTTCATTTGAATTTTCATTTCTTAAGTTTAATCTTTTACTTGCAGTTTCTAAATCTAAATCGAGGATAAAGGTTATATCAGGAATACATTCCTTAATTACTTCTTTTGATACATTGTATACGAAATCAAAGTTAAGTCCACCTGCGTAAGATTGAAATGCAAGGGAAGAGTAGTAATATCTATCAGATATAAAAAATGAACCATTATTTATTGTTGGTCTAACTTTTTTAGAAACATATTCTGCACGACTTGCAGACATAATAAAAAATTGTGCTTCTGGTGTCATTTCTTTTGAAGAAGAAAGAACAATGTTTCTTAAGCTATCTCCAATAGGGGTGCCTCCAGGTTCTTTTGAGCAAATAACATCCTTATTATTGTTTTCTAGATAATCTTTTATATTAGCAATAAGAGTTGTTTTTCCACAGCCATTGATTCCTTCAATAACAATAAATTTGTTTAATTTATTTGGTATATTATTTTTATCTAGAATCATATTACTTTTCCTTTTAGTAATCTTATAGGCGCAAGTTTAAAAAATAAATCTTCAAAGACGCTTTGTACTCCTAAATTTTTATCTTTTAATTTAGCTTCCGCTTTTAGTATAAAATTTAATTTATTTTGGAGTTCAATTGTCGTGTAATTAGAAACAACACTGATGTTTTTTTTCACCAACCAATCCTTCATGTTACACTTAGT
>CAKMMH010000086.1 GCA_927798255.1 uncultured bacterium
TGATTTTCTTGACTTTTATTTTAAGGAATATCATTGGCCAATGTTTAATGTAGCTGATTCTTTTATCTGTATTGGCGTCTTTGCCTTAATTTTACTTCCAAATGGAAAATCAGATAAATCTTAAAGGAACTAAAAATTAAAATAAAGAGTGATCTCTTATATTAGAAATCCTCGTTTTCTTAAAAAGCTTTTTTAAGCCTTTTTTATTTGAATTTGAAAGAGAGCCTTGGAAACGAGAAAGCAGAAAACTTGCGTGGTCTCTGGTTTTAGGTGGTGGGCTTTTGGCTTCTGGTACTTATGAACCCGCGCGATTTCAGGCTTTAAGATAGCAGAGAAGCTTTCAGCCGGCTGCTGATGCTGAAAGCTGATTGCAGACATCTTTGATATTAGATTTAAAAAAATGTCTAACCGTCAGGAATATGAGAAATTTTTCGCCCAAACAAAAAAAATATCTATTGTGCTTTACATTTTTACTGTAAACTGAGAGTAGTGTGGTGTAGTTTTTTTTATACTTAGAGTGTCATATGAAAAAAATTGTATTATTAATTTTATTATTATCATTAACATCTTGTGCATCAAATAATATTGAGCCATTACCATCAGGAAGTGTGGGAAATTTAATTGTTGAAACACCAGATAAACAAAAGAAAGATCTTGGTGAAGAAGAAAAAGTTTTTTTACTTCAACAAAAAGAAAGAGATAGACAACAAAGGGATCTTGAGGACTTAGAGCGTCAAAGATACTATAACGAAAAAATTAAAAGTTATGGATTAGAGTAACTTTAAAAAATTTAGGTTTTTATAGTTGTTGTTTAAAAGAGTAGTTTTTTAATTACAGATTATTTTTGGATATAAAAAATGAAAAAGGCATTTTTAATACTTATTTTATTTTTAGTTGCATCTTGTACAGAAGCAAACAGAAAGACAACAATTGCTGCAATAATCGGTGGTTTGGTTGGAGGTGGTGTCGGCGCAATAGCTGGACATCAATCCGATCATGATGGAGCAGGTGTTGCTATAGGCGCAGCAGCTGGCGTAGGTATTGGTGCATTGATTGGTCAGGCTTTAGAAAATCAATCTGGTCCTAACTATGCTGATAATTCAATAAGCCAAGATAGAGCTTTTTACCCTACAACAAATGATGATTCACTAAACAATAATTCTGGTTTTAGCCAATATAGTTATAATCATGATACCTTGAATAGTGATTTAAAAAATACCGCTGGTTATTTTGGTGCTATTAATGGTGGAACATATAGTGATTATGATAGTAATCTTTTAAATTATGTTGCTACAGGTCAAGCAAGAGGTTATCTTGGCGCTTTAAATAACGATCCTCGCGTTGCTGGAACTATTGTCGCAAATAATAATAATACAAATCCTATCAATAAAGGGTTATATGCTTCAAATATTTACACAGGTGGTAGTTATGCTGGAAGAAGTTATGCTGGTGCAGATGGTAATCAAGGTGGTGTCATACCAAATGTTGTAAATGCAAGAAATGTTGAATATCCAAAAGCTTCATACAGTTGGGATAATCCAAGTAATACTGTTACAGAAACAACACTTTATAATCAAGTTTCAAATAATAATGCTTTAAATAATGATTTAAGTAACGATTGTGTAGTTGCAAAAGATGAAATTACCAAAGCTAATAAAACAGAAGTGTTGGCTGATAAACTTTTTCATTTTAGAAGAGCATTAAGATTGTGTCCAGATTCAGCAGATTATCATAATGGATTAGGTGAAGTGTATTTAGTGCTTAATAGAAAAAATGATGCTGAATTTGAGTTTAAAGAAGCTTTAAGATTAAATCCTTCTCTGTATGTTGCTAAAAAGAATTTGAATATGATTAATAATAGTTATTAGTAAATTTTATTAATGTCATTAAAAAACTTTTGTGCATTAGAGTTGTATTTTCGGGAGATTAAATGAAAAGAAGTATTTTATATCTAGCGATATTTACGTTAGTTTTTAGTGTTGCTAGGAATGCTATTGCTGAAATAGCGGAAGTAAAAATTGAAAATAACGATGACAAAAAAGTATTAGATACAGTATCTGATACTGCAGTTACGGTAAAAAGCAAAGTAGTAGAAAATGCAAATGAAATAGGTGACGCGATTGATGTAGATTCTATCGTGACTGATTCAAAAGAGTTTGGAAAAAAAGTTCTAGATGATACAAAAGAATTAAGAGAAAAAATTTCTGATAAAGCTAGTAAGGGAAAAGATCAGTTTTTAGATGACGCAAAGGAGTTAAAAGAAAAAATTTTAGAAAATAATAGTGATATCAAGGAAAAAGCTAAAAATAATTTTGATAGAATCAATGAAAAAGTTAAGGAAGAACTTAAGGTAATAAAAGAGCAAATAAAAGATACAAGTAATAAGTTTAATAATAATACTAATGTTCAATATGACTGGGAAGATAGTGATCTAAAAGTTAAAAGAGAAAAATTAATTTCTGATTACAAACAAGCAATGACAAACGAAGCTCTTGTTGATGTGTTAAGAAGCAAATCTCTTGATGCAAGAATTGATTCAAGAGGGATTATAATAAATTTAGAAAATGCGTTGTTTGATTTTAATAGTGCAGAGTTATCTAAAGATGCGCTTCCTCATATAAAAGAAATTTCAAAATTATTACAATCACTTCCTGATAGAAATGTGAGTGTAGAAGGTCATACAGATTCTGTTGGTACGGTAATGTTTAATCATAAATTATCAGAAGGGCGTGCCAAAAGTGTAGTGAAAGAACTTGTAAAAAATGGTGTAAGTCGTTCAAGATTAGAGTTTAAAGGGTATGGGGAGAGCGATCCAGTTGCCACGAATAGAACAGAGGAAGGAAGAAATAGAAATAGACGTGTAGAGCTGGTAATTAAATGATGACATTTTGTATTTTGGGGTCAGTATTTTAAAAAATTTCTATTAGTGTTATTTTAATCAAATGAAAGTTGCATTAGTTCATGATTGGCTTACAGGTATGCGAGGAGGTGAAAGGTGCCTTGAGGCATTTTTAGATATTTATCCTCAAGCTGATATTTTTACGATGATTCATATAAAAGGCTCTGTGTCGAAGAAAATTGAAGACAGAGTTAAAGAAGTTTCTTTTTTAAGTAAAATTCCGAATATAAAAAAATATTATAGGTATTTTTTGCCATTTTATCCTTTGGCAATTAAAAGTTTTGATTTTACAGGTTATGATTTGATAATTTCTTTAAGTCATGCAGCTGCTAAAAATATTAACAAGCCTAGCAATGCAGTTCATATTTCCTACATTTTTACTCCAATGAGATATGTTTGGGATCAAGGAAAAAATTATTTTGGAAAGCTTTGGTACGTGTTATATCCAATTTTAATGTTTTTAAGAAAATGGGATAAAAGAGAAAGTAAGAATGTTGATTATTTTGTTGCAATAAGTAAGTTTGTAAAAGCAAGAGTTAGGTGCTTTTATAAAAGAGATGCAGTTGTTATTTACCCTCCTTGTAAAAATAAGTGGAAAGTTAACAGTCAAAAAGATTTTAAGAAAGGTGAAGCTTTTCTACTTGCAGGTGCGATGGTTCCTTATAAATACCCTGATGTTGTAGTAAAGGTATTTTCATCTTTAAACATTCCTTTATGGGTTATAGGAAATGGCCCTATGAAAGAAAAGCTAGAAAGTTTAAGTAAAGGAAATGAAAATATAAAATTTTTAGGAAGAGTAAGTGATGAGGAGTTTTCTTATTATTATCAAAATGCAAGAGCACTTATTTTTACAGGGAAAGAAGATTTTGGGATAATTCCAATAGAATGTCTTGCAAGTGGTAGGCCTGTTATAGGGTTGTATGATGGTGGATTAAAAGAAACAATTAAAGGTATTTGTTATTGGAAAGAAAAAAATGTTACAATACAAAGTACAATGAAAAGTGGAGTTTATATTAAGAAGAAAGGAGATAGAGAAAAAAATTTAAAAGAGGCGCTTAACTTTTTTATAGAGAATGAAGATAAATTTTTACCTCAAAACTGTATTAATCAGGCACAGAAATTTTTAGAAGATAATTTTAAGAGTAATTGGAATAACTTTATAAAAAGTGTGTATAAATCATGTTAAAAGAAAGAAAGCAATTAGTTGAAGTTTTTTTTGTCATATTTGATTTGTTTTTTATAGCAGTAGCTTGGGTACTTGCATACTATTTAAGATTCTATTCTGGAATTATTCCAGTAGATAAAGGTATTCCCCCCTTTTCACAATATTTCTGGTTTTTAATTATAGTTTTTCCAATTTGGTTTTTAGCCTATAAACTTGGAGGACTTTATGTTCCTTTAAGAGCGACTGCAAGACGTATCTATGAGAGTTTCTTATTAATTAGAGCAAATAGTATAGCAATTCTTGTGCTTATTTCTTATACATACTTAGTACAAGAAAGGACACTTGAGGTATCAAGATTAGTGCTTTTTTATTTTGCAATTTTATCTATCTTATTGGGAATACTAGAAAGAAGTTTACTTAGAAAAGTTTTAAGAGATATTCGAAGGAAAGGTTATAATTTAAAATTTATGTTGATTGTAGGTGGTGGAAAAGTTGCAAAGGATGTCGCAGAAAGATTTAGGAAAAGAAAAGATTATGGAATTCAGCTTATAGGATGTTTAAATAAAACTGGTGTTTATGATGAACGAGCAATGCTACCAATCTTAGGAAAGTATGAAGATTTAAGAGAAATATTAAGCACAAAACAAATTGATATGGTGGTCGTGGCACTTCCTTTAGAAGATAATCACACGCTTCCTATTATTATGAAAGTTTTAGGCGATTCTGTTGTAGATGTAAAAATCGTTCCAGATGTTTATCAATTTATTAGCGTTGGAGGATTTATTCAAGACTTTGATGGGCTTCCAGTTTTAGGACTTCAGGAATCAACAATTGATGGAATTAATTATTGGATAAAAAGAATATTTGATATTGTCTTCTCAATTATTTTTATTATTATCTTCTCGCCTCTAATGATTGTAATAGCATTTCTTGTAAAGTTGACGTCAAAAGGTCCTTGCTTTTATAAACAAGAAAGAATGAGCTTAGATGGAAGTTCATTTCAAATTTTAAAATTTAGAACGATGATACAGGATTCAGAAAAAGCTGGGCCAGGGTGGACTACAAAAAATGACAATCGTGTAACAAAAATAGGAAGATTTTTGCGTTCATATAGTCTTGATGAGCTTCCTCAGCTTTTTAATGTGCTAAAGGGGGATATGTCTCTTGTAGGGCCAAGACCAGAACGTCCAGTATATATTGAGGAGTTTAGAAAAAATATTCCTCTTTATATGCTTCGTCATAAAGTAAAATCAGGAATGACAGGGTATGCACAGATTAAAGGTTGGAGAGGAGATACCTCAATTGATAAGAGAATAGAGTGCGATCTATATTATATAGAGAATTGGTCAATTTTCTTTGATTTAAAAATTTTATTTTTAACTATCTTTTGTGGTTTTAAAAATACTAATGCGTATTAAAGCTGGCTTCTCTGGTAACAGGAATCAGGAAACAGCTATTAGCAAATCGGCACCTTGCCAATCAGCAGTCTGATTTTTGATGATTAGTAGTTAGGTATCGTGAATTTGATATCTGGATTCAGATTGCTGGAATCGGATATCTGAATGCTGATAACTGTAGGTTGATAACAGATATTAAGATAATTCTATGATAAAAAAACGATTAACAAATTTTAACCTTGAACAAATTGCTGATAGTGGCCAAATTTTTAGAATGAACAAACAATCTGATGGAAGTTATGATGTTATTTCAAAAGATAAATTTTTAAAAATTGAAGAAAATAAAAATGGTGAGTTTTGTTTTTATTGCTCTCAAAATGATTTTGATAATTATTGGCACAACTTTTTTGATTTAGAATTTGATTACTCAAAAATTTTAAAAAATATTGATAAAAACGATGAATTTTTAAGTGATGCTTGTAAATTTGGAAGTGGTATAAGGATTTTAAGACAAGATTTATTTGAAACAATAATTAGCTTTATAATTTCGCAGCAAAATAATATCCCTAAGATTAAAAATACTATTGAGAAATTATGTGAAAAATTTGGTGAAGCTAAAAAAGATAAAGAAACAGGAATAAAGTATTTTACCTTTCCAAAAGCAAAGGATTTATGCAATTTAAAAGACTTACAAGGGCTTTCTTTAGGTTATCGAGATAAATATATAAGTAAATTTTCAGAAAGTGTATGTAATAAAGAATTTAATCTTAAAGATTTAGAAAAAGAAGAATCTTTAGAAATTTGTAAAAAGAAACTTTTAAGTATTTACGGAGTTGGAGAGAAGGTAGCAAATTGCATTGTACTTTTTTCACTTCATAAAATTAACGCGTTTCCGATAGATACTTGGATGAAAAAAGTGATAGAAATAAAATATAACGGTCGCTTTCCTTTTGAAAAATATGATGGATACCTAGGAATTATTCAGCAGTACCTATTTTTTTACGCGAAAAGCCTAAAAAATCTAACTGAGAACTAAAGTTAAAAATAATAAAAATAAAACCGTGTTATAAACAAAATTGTATATTAGAATATTTTAGGCTCTGGTGAAACTATTTTTTTATATTTTCATCAATTTTTATTGTTTTTAAAATATCCCTAAAGTTGTATTTATAATAATACCGTCAATAATTTTTGGGAAAGAATTTTTTATATAAAAAATTTTAAAAGAGATTTTTATTTTTAATATTGTTTTTAACTTTGGGTAAGTTAAGTTGCCCTAAATTATGTAAAAAGGTGCCGTATGAAAAATATATCAAAATTGTTTTTTCTAGTTTGTCTAGCAACATTTTGTTTCGTTTTTAATTATAATGCTACTGCTCAGAGTGGTAATGATATCGAACAATCTGTAACTTATGGAGATGGAGGAATTAATGGTCGTGGTGTTATTTTCCATATAGTTGAAGATAAATTAATAGAACTCAAAAACGCGGGAGAGAGTATCGATACAGAAAGCGTAAGATGTCAAGACAATGGACCAATATTTGCTACGCAAGGTTGTGGTGATACTGAGCATGGTCATGCTATGTTTGCAGATGATAAAACGGCACAAGAGGTTTGTAGGATATTAGGATATGATTTTTATACTAATATGAAAACCACACCTTATACGAATTATGGTCGTGAACTAATTGTCGGTTTTAATGGTACTAAATGGTATAATTCACCAAGACCAACTAAT
>CAKMMH010000087.1 GCA_927798255.1 uncultured bacterium
GTATTTAATGATAAAGCAAAGGCTGAATATATTTACCAAGAATTAAAGCAAATCCCTTCTTCTTGGTATAATTTATCGCAGCAAGAAATTTTAAATTTAGGAAGTAATCCTTGGCAGAAATTGACTAATTAAGGAGTGTGGATAAATTTAGCAAAATAATATGCTAATAAAAAACTAAAAAGAGGAAATAAAGTATGAATAGTGAAGCAAAAAAATTGGGAAATAGCATTAACGATTTAAAAGCACTTGCTAGATATCTAGGTATTCTTTACTACGATGAATTACCAGATCCAATTTTACCACAAAAAATTATAAAGGGGGATTTTACAAGGATCACTGGTTCTTGGGCAAAAAGTTATTTGGCAATCCCTATCGCTGAATCTGAAAATGAAATTGTCGTAGCGACATCTGAACCAGATAATATTAATCTCATCGAGCAACTTCAAATCTGCTTTGGGAAAACTATAAAAATTGTAGCAGCTCCAGAAGAAGAAGTTTTAAAAGCTATAAACTCAATTAAAACTAGATTAATGAATAATCGTTCAAGCGATTTAAAATCCGATGAAGATGAAGGTGATGATGAATTTAATCATGAATTAAAAATTGATGTTACAGATGCTGAAGATGATGATGCACCAATTATTAGATATGTAAACGCGATGATCTTTAAAGCAAACTCAGAGCGTGCTTCTGATATTCACATTGAACCTTATGAAAATGAGGTAAAAGTAAGATTTAGAATTGATGGCGTGCTTTATGATATTGCAAGCGAAGATAAGATGTTCCAAGCGGGTATTGCAAGTAGAATAAAAATCATGGCAGGTTTAAACATTGCTGAAAAACGTCTTCCTCAAGACGGTAGAATTGGAATTAAGATTGCCGGAAAAGATGTAGATATCCGTGTGTCTACTGTCCCTACTTCATTTGGTGAAAGAATTGTACTCAGAATTTTAGACCAGACATCAACTGTGCTTGATTTAGAGCAAATTGGTATTACTGGTAAAAATCTTCAAACAGTACAAAATTTAATCACCAAACCAAATGGAATTATACTTGTGACGGGGCCTACTGGTTCTGGTAAATCTACAACTTTATATTCTTGTTTATCGTATATCAATAAACCTGAATTAAATATTTTAACTGTTGAAGACCCAGTCGAGTACCAACTACCAGGTATTGGTCAAATGCAGGTAAATTCAAAAATTGGATTTACGTTTGCTTCAGGACTTCGTGCAATCCTTCGTCAAGACCCAGATGTTGTGATGGTCGGTGAAATTCGTGACGCAGAAACTGCAGAAATTGCAATTCAGGCGTCTCTTACTGGTCACTTAGTATTATCTACACTTCACACTAACGACTCAGCAGGAGCTGTTGCTCGTTTAATTGATATGGGTGTTGAACCATTCCTTGTATCTTCAAGTTTACTTGCTATTATGGCTCAGCGTTTAATTCGAAGACTTTGCCCAGTGTGCAAGGAAGAGTATGAATTAACAGATGAGGAACTTAAAAATCTAGGTATTTCACCTCAAAAGATTAAGTCAAGAAGAGCATTTAGAGCTGGAACTAAACCTTGCGAATTTTGTCAAAATACTCGATATAAAGGACGAAGTGGAATTCATGAGCTATTATTAATTGATGAAGAAATAAGGAGTTTAATTACCCAAAGAATGGATTCTACTACAATTAAAAGAGCTGCATTTAAAAAAGGTTTTAAAACTCTAAGAATGGATGGTGCAACAAAAGTTTTAGCTGGTATTACTTCCGTTCAAGAGGTATTATTAGTTACACATGAAAATGAGAATTTATAATAATAAGAGGTTTTAAAAAATATGCCTGTTTTTGAATATAACGCCATATCAACAACTGGAAAAAAGTTAAAAGGAAATGTTGATGCAGAAAATATAAGAATTGCTAGGCAAAAATTAAAGTCTCAAGGTATATATGTAACTGATATCAAAGAAGGATTAGAAAATAATGTTTCTAAGAAAGTTGAAATTAATTTTGGTAAAGATAAGATTTCACTTAAAGACTTATCAATTATAACTTCTCAATTAACAACACTTATCATAGCAGGACTTCCACTTGTTAACGCGCTTCAAGCGCTTACTGAGCAAACCGAATCAAGAAATATTAAAAGAATTTTAACGGATGTTAGAGAAAGTGTTGAAGAAGGTAATGCATTTCATAAGTCACTTGCAAATTTTCCCAAAGCATTTCCTAAACTTTATGTTAATATGATTGAATCTGGAGAAGCTTCAGGTAAACTTGATTCAATTTTAGAAAATTTATCAAAATATTTAGAAGGACAACTTGCTTTAAGGCGTCAAGTAACTTCATCATTATTTTATCCAACATTAATGTTTGCATTTTGTACATTAGTAGTAATTGGTCTTTTAGCATTTGTGGTACCAAGTATTGTTGAAATATTTGAAAAACAAGGCGGAACTCTTCCGCTTCCAACACGAATTGTTGTGGGAATATCTGATATAATAATACATTATTGGTGGGTATTTATAATAGGAATAGTTGGAATCTTTACCAGCATTAAAAAGTATGCTCAGACTGAAAAGGGAAAATTTAATATAGATTTACTATTAATTAAATTACCTTTAATTGGAAAATTATACACAAAAGTGGCAACTGCACGTATTGCGAGCACAATTGGTACTCTATTTTCAGGTGGCGTACAACTTTTATCATGTTTAGATATAGGAAAAAATATTGTTAACAACGTTCATTTTCGTTCATCATTAGAGCAAGCAAGAGATGGTGTAGAGAAAGGTAAAAGTTTATCATCAGAATTAAGTAAATCTGGCCTATTTCCTCCCCTTTTATCTCACATGATTGCAGTTGGTGAAAAAAGTGGACAGCTCGAGCAAATGTTAACACGTGCAGCAAAAGCATATGAAGATGAAGTAAAGAATACTCTTGCTGCGATCACTTCTCTAATCGAACCTCTTATGATTATCGGCCTAGGTGGTATCGTATTTTCAATAGTTATTTCAATTCTAATGCCGATGGTGGGGATGATTGATCTCATCCAAGGCTAAAAAAAATGAATGATACATCCGATACTGCGTCGTTATTTGAAGGAGACGCTGTCCTCGCTGTACAAAAGTACAGCTGCGGGATCGTCCCTTCAAATGCCTAGCATTATCGGCGTCTCATTCATTTTTTTAGGTTAAACACATAAATCGACATAAAAATTCAATCCATCATTTATTGTTTTTTTATTACTTGGAACACTACTTACGGGTACGTTCGTTGAGGAATATCTTTTCACGACGGGGTATCTAACGTAATTTTGCTTCACAAAATCACGTGTCTACAAAACCCGCGTGTTTACGCTCCATTATGGGCTGCCAATGTCAACATATTATTTCTTCCATTTTTCTAAAAAATACATACTTTTTCTATGTTGTTTTATATCTTATAATTAGTTAGGTATGGCTTATTCTTTATGAACAGGCGATAAGTTTTTTTAAGCTATTGAAGAAATTTGTTTAATTTATTAAATTTTTTCTAATTTCGTAGTGTCGATTAGTTTCGATTTTTTTAACAGGAATTTTATAATGAAAACTAAATTTAATAATCAAAAAGGATTAACATTGATAGAAATTATCATTGTACTTGTAATCCTTTCAATATTATTTTCATTTTTAACTGGAGGCCTTTTCTCTCAAGGTGAAAAAGCGAAAGCTAAATTGAATAAATTAAGAATGGATGCTTTAAAAGCCAAAATTACTGAGTATCAACTTACATATAGCGAGGTTCCAAGCTCTCTAAATGATTTAACGGGCTGCCCTAGTAGAGATCCTAACTGTATACCTATGGTTGATAAAGAAGAAGTTTTAGATGCCTGGGGATCACCTTTTGTATACTCTACATCTGGAAATTCTTATACTATTAAAACTTTAGGTGCTGACAAAAAACCTGGAGGCTCTGGAGCAAATAGTGACCAACAAGTTACTGGGCCTTAGAATTATTAAAAGATATGTGTAAAATATGTTTATGAAGTTAAAAAAACAAACAGCTTTTACGCTTGTCGAGCTTGTCATAGTTCTAGTAATTATGGCAAGCCTTTTTGCCTTAGTAGGTAATAGGACAGGAACTGCTAATAGAATAAGAGAGGAAAGTTTTATAAGGCAGCTTAGGGAAGTTATAAGCTTTTTATACAATCAATCTATTGCAGATCAGAGCGAGTATGTCCTAAATTTTAATATTACCAAGGAAGGCAATTTTAGTTATAACGTAGGTACTTTTAATTCTGGTAATAACGAGCAAGCCGAGCAATACGATTTAAGAAATTTTTATTATCAGCAAATTTCTTACCCTAAAGAAGTTAAAAGAGACATGCAAAGAAACAATAAATATGCACCTAAAGGTAAATATAAAGCTAAAGGCTTCTATGGAACACGAAAAGAAAGAGAGGAAAGAGAACAACAAGAAGAAATGGAAGAAGGACGCTCGTTTTCTCCTGCCCCAAATTTTCCGTCTCTTGCCGAAGAAAAAACTGCTCCAGATTTTTTAAAAATTAAAGATATAGTTGTATTTGATACAAAATATACACCTCAAGATATAGAATCAACTCAAATTATTTTTAGCCCTAAAGGGTTTGTAGATTTTAGCGTTATTCATCTATACAATGATAGAGGCAAAGAATATACTCTGCAAGTAAATCCATTTACTGGTATTACTGAACGTTATGATGAATATAAAGATTTCGAATGGACGTTTAATGATAAATAGTAGTTGTACTAAACACTTATTACATAAATCACAAAATGGTTTTACATTAATTGAAATCATGATAGCAGTTTTAATCCTAGCAACAGCATTAGTTGTAATGCTTGGATTAGAACAATCTAACATTGTAAGAACAATAAATGATCAAAACAGAAAAGTCGCTTTGAGCCTCGCAAGAAAAGTAATGGCAGCTATCGATTTAGAACAAATTACAATTAATATTGATGAAGAAAAAGAAAGTAAAATTATAGATTTTTTCAATCAAAACAATATTGAATATGATAATGATGATAAAAAAAATTATGATAAATTTTCTATCGTTTTAAAAGCTTCATCCCCCACTATTGCTGGAATAGAACAAGATAATATTATTAAACTTATAGAATTAAAAATATTATGGGGGGAATCTTACAAGGAACAATTAAGTATTGTTAGGTACACAGAACATATATAAAGATATTTGTAGAAAAATTTTATGATTAAATATTATTTTAAAAGCAGAATTAATAAAAAATTAGCAAGTGAACAGGGTTTTACTTTTGTAGAAATAGTAATGGCAATTAGTATCCTTGCAATTATGATGGTTACGACTCAAGGTATATTAATTCAAATCATGCGAGGCACGAAAACTTTAAATGAAGTTCGAGATGCCGATTTAATATTAAATAATGTAACTAATCGTTTAAATAGAGAATTATCCCTTGCTCAAAATGAGTCTTTGCCATTAGAAACTGAATGTAATTCAAACACAGTAACTGACGGTTATAAGATTTTTATATGTGGTGAAACTAATGAAAACAAAGAATTTAGACATGACAGCATTTCATTTATGTCACGAAAAGCTAAGCAATATTTACGTGGAAAATACATCTCAAAATCAAAGCAAATTTCTGATTTAGTATATATTAAATATCGCGTGGAAAAAGCACAAAGAGAAAAAGGTGAAAAGATAGGAGATGATAAGTATTGGTTAATTAGAGATGAAATCCCTGTGGTAAATAAAGAATTACAAAAAGACTATAGAATGACTTTTCCTGTTATTAAAGGGATAACTGAGCTAAAATTTAGATATTATGATAAAGATGAAGAAAAATGGCAAGATGTTTGGGATAAACGAAATAATTTACCAAGTTTGATTGAATTCACTATAAAAATTCCTGGAAGTAATAATCAAGAAAAAATTTATCAACATACTAGTATGGTTTCTTTCTAATATAACTAGACTTTTACATTAAAAAAAATTACTCTATCACTTATGGCAAATTTTAAATGTATTACATGTAATAAATCTTTTTCGATTCCTGATGAAGTATTAGCAAAGTATCCTAATTGGATACCAAAGTATTGTCCTTCTTGTAATCCAAAGAAAAAAAATGTTTCTACGAATAACAATATTAATAACAATTCAGAAAACATTGTTAAAACATCAACAAAATCATCAATTACAAAAGAAGAAGATTTAACTTTAGCTGAAGTTTTAAAAAGATTTAGCGAAGGTCCACAAAGTGGAATTTTTACAGATGGAAGTGCAAGGCCAAATCCTGGCCCCGGAGGTTGGGGGATAGTTTATGTAAAAGACGGTACTGTTATTAATCAAAAGTATGGAAAGGAAAAAGAAACTACAAATAACAGAATGGAATTAACTGCACTTTTAAATGCTTTTGAAATAGCACCAGAAAATGAGCCAATATTAATTTATACAGATAGTGAGTTGTGTGTTAATACGTTTACTAAGTGGATAAGTTCATGGGAAAAAAATGGATGGAAAAAGAAAACTGGTGAAATTAAAAATTTAGATCTTATAAAACAAGTATATGATGCTATGAAAAGAAAACCTCTTGCCAAACTTCATTGGATTGAATCTCACAATGGGTTTTTATGGAATGAATATGCTGATTCTCTAGCAACTGCTTGGGCAAGAAATACTCTATAAATAACATTATAAAATTTTTTTATTGGAGATACTTAAATGGACTTAAATATTCATTTTAATATTACATACATTGTTCTTCCTTTGATTGCCGCATTAATTGGTTGGTTTACAAACTACATTGCAATCAAAATGTTATTTCACCCTAAAAAAGAAATTAGATTTTTGTTTTTTAAGATTCAAGGCGTTTTTCCAAAAAGACAAAAAGATTTGGCTAAAAAATTAGGAAATATTGTTTCTACAGAATTATTTTCAACAGATGATATTCAAAAAACATTAAAAGAAATTGTTTCAGCTCCTACGATTAAAGATTTAATTGGAAATAAACTAGAAGCTATAATTTACGAGAAGCTTCCTAATGTTATTCCAATGATTGCGATGTTTTTAAGTCCAGAACTAGTAAACAAGATTAAAAATGCACTAACTGCTGACATAGATAAAATGCTACACGAGTTAATGGATGAAGTTGGTGATAAACTTAATGATGTCCTTGATATTAATAGTATTGTAGAAAATAAAGTT
>CAKMMH010000088.1 GCA_927798255.1 uncultured bacterium
ATTAAAACGATGGGTGATTTTTCCTTTTTAGGATTTGATTCATTTTCTTTGGTGGTTCGTTCTTCATTATCAGCCATAAAATATTCCTTTAAAAAACACTATTACTAAAGTAATATATTGATTTTTTAGAAAAAGACAATAATATATTTTTAATATGAATATTTTATTTTTAGCTCCAGAACCATTTTTCCAAGAAAGAGGTACTCCTATAGCGATAAAACTAGCGCTTCAAGTTTTATCTAAAAGAAAAGGCACAAAAGTCAAAGTAATTTGTTATAACGAAGGAACAGAGGAAAATTTTGAAGGTGTTGAAATCAAAAGAATTTCGAAATTTCCGTTCACCAAAGGAATTCGCCCAGGGGCTTCAATTAAGAAAATTTTCTTAGATATTATATTCTTTTTTTCGAGCATAAATGAGGTAAGGAAAAACAAATATGATGTAATTCATGCAATTGAGGAATCAGTATTCATAGCATTATTTATAAAAAAATTATTCAAAATTAATTATATATATGATATGGATTCTTCTTTATCAGAGCAGTTAATTAATCGATATAAATTCCTAAAGATCTTTAGGGGCGTTTTTGTTTACCTTGAAAAAGTTGCAATTAAAAATGCGATAGCTGTTCTTCCTATGTGTGATGCTCTTGCAAATCAAGCAATAAATTATGGAGTAGAGATTGTAAGCGTGTTAAGAGATATTGCGCTTAATGATTTAGATGATTATAAAAAAGATGCGTCTAATTTAAGAGAAGAACTAAACCTTCCTAATACTACAAAACTTCTTGTTTATATTGGGAATTTAGAGCATTACCAAGGGATAGATTTACTTATTAAGAGTTTTGCATTAGCAAGGAGATGTACTGAGGATTTAAGATTGATAATTATTGGTGGTGCAAAAGAACATATTGAAAAGTATCAAAAATTAGCAAAAAATTTTCATGTATCAGAGTATGTCTATTTAATTGGACCTAAGCCCGTAAAAACTCTTGGAAGTCTTTTATCACAAGCTGATATCCTAGCTTCGCCTAGGATTGAAGGAAATAATACTTCCATGAAGATATATTCTTATCTTCTTTCCGGGAAGCCTATTGTCGCGACGAATCTTCCAACACACACACAGATTTTAAATGATTCTATTTGTCTTTTATGTGAACCTACAGTTCAAGATTTTGCACTTGGCATAAAGGAACTTCTTGAAAATCCAGATTTTAGCAACATAATAGCCGAAAATGCCAAGAAAGAAGCAAAAGAAAAGTATACATTTAATGTTTTTTCAAGAACACTTAATGATTTATATGACAAGGTTGATGATAAACTTTCAAATAAAAGTAAAAAATAAATTTTTTTGATTATTTATTGATTGTCATTTAAGATATCAACACAAATTGGTAAGGGCAGAATCAGTATTCATATTTCAAATTCATATTTCGAAAGAAGAAAGGAAATCAAGATACAATGTAAACAAATGAACTTCTAGTGTTTCTCATTAATATGATTGCGCAAGCTAAGTTGACTAGTAGTAAGACACGTATTGAGCGAATTCGTATCGCTAGGCTTTTTTACCTTACCATTTGATGGCTTGAGATATCTGATAGAGTTGAAGAAATGAAGTTTGACAAAGGAAAGTCCGTGAAGTGTCTCGTCGAGATGCTTTGTGATGAAAAATATGATTCAATAAGTTTTGAAAGCTTCATTGAATTCTATCCCGCTATTAAGGAGGAACTAAAATACGTAAACGATTTGAGGTGTAGATTGAAAGAGAATGCTGTATCTCAAACTGATTTCAAAAAACCCGGTCATATGATTAAGAGCGTTTAAAGTCATTAAATGAAGGCGCAATTTTTCACGTCCTCATAAGTTTTTTAAAAATGGTTATTTAACATACAATGTCGCTTCTTCCTCTTATTCATTAATATTCAATTATTTTATTTCTAACAATGCTTATTACTTCTAATAAAATTTGAATAAATTTAATATATTAAAGGGACAAATAATGAAAAAATTTTTGTTAGTTTTATTATTCGTATTATTTTTTCAATATACTGAAAATGTTAATGCTACAGTTACAGCTTATTTCATACAAGTCGCACATAATGATGAAATTTTTATTATAAATGGTGAAAAATTTGAAGCACAAACTTATTGTATTAATTGGGACAAAGGTGACAGAGTAATTTTTATAGAAGGCTCACCATATGGTGCATGCGCGACAGCATTTCTTTATAATTTAGATAAAGAAGAATCCTGTGATGTTTGGTGCGAATAAAAATAACGCAGTAATTTTCGATGCGCGAAAAGTACGCGGCATTTTGAGGGGAACGAGGATAGTGTACTAATTGTACGGTGAACGAAGTCCCATCAAAAATAACGAAGTATTTTCCGATACACCACCATTTGAAAAATGGACTTAACACAGTGGTTCTAATAAAATTGGTGAGGCGCCAAAATTACGAGGCATTTTGAGGGGGACGAGCGATAGTGTACTAATTGTACAGTGAACGAAGTCCCCCTCAAAATAACAAAGTAATTTTGGATGCATCGCCAATTTTATTCAAAGGCTTTGCCGGCAGACCCTAACACATTAATACATTTATGTTTATAAAGCTCCTTTAAAGCATCTCTAGCAGGTCCTAAATACTTACGAGGATCAAATTCAGCTGGTTTTTCAACGAAAACCTTTCGTATAGCTGCAGTCATTGCAAGACGTCCATCTGAGTCGATATTAATTTTGCAAACTGCACTCTTAGAAGCTTCTCTTAATTGATCTTCACCAATACCAATAGCATCTTTTAGTTGACCACCGTGAGTATTGATGATTTGTACTAAATCTTGAGGAACTGAAGAAGAACCGTGAAGTACAATTGGGAATCCTGGGATTCTTTCTTCGATTTCTTTTAAAATATCAAGACGGATTCTTGGGTTTTGGCCAGGTTTGAATTTGTATGCACCGTGGCTTGTTCCAATTGAAATAGCAAGGCTATCAACCCCAGTTTTAGTTGTAAAATCTACAACATCATCTGGTTCTGTGTATGTATGAGATTCAGCAGAAACCTCATCTTCAACTCCTGCTAGAACACCTAATTCACCTTCAACTGTTACATCGAATTCACGAGTGTAATCTACTACTTGTTTTGTTAAAGCGATATTTTCTTCGTATGGCTTGCTTGAACCATCGATCATAACAGATGAGAATCCGTATTCTACGCAGCTTTTGCAAAGCTCAAAACTATCACCGTGGTCTAAGTGTAAAGCAATAGGTAAAATTTTATTTCCGCCTAGAATTTCTCTTGAATATTCAACAGCACCTTGCGCCATGTAACGTAAAAGTGTTTGGTTTGCGTATTGACGAGCACCTTTTGAAATTTGTAATATAACTGGGCTTTCAACTTCGCAGCATGCTTGAATTATTGCTTGGAGTTGCTCCATATTATTAAAATTATAAGCAGGTACTGCATAACCACCGCTGACTGCTTTCTTAAACATTTCTCTAGTATTTACTAGTCCTAGGTCTTTGTAACAAACTCCCATCTTAGACTCCTATTAAAATATAAACTTAATTATAAAAATAATTATAAAAATACAATTAAAAAACTCAATGAAAAATATCAATCAATAAATTTATAAAAATTTTATCAATGATTTTATTAGAAGGATAGTATTAAAAATTTATAAAATATTAACTACCTACCCTTAAGTTTATGATATATCATAATTTGTAAACAATAAATATAATTTTTTAATAAAATTAATAAAATAGGCGTTATTTAGTTAAAAAAAAGATATATAAATATGGTTAAAATTATCACATATATTACGTTTTTGTTGTTTTTTATAATTTCAAACATATGTTATGCAAGTGAAGCGGATAATAATCGAGAATATCCCGTGTTACTTCTAAAAAGCGAACATAATTGTGCAAGTGCTTTTTTTACAAATGATAATAAAATCATCACCGCAGCGCATGTTGTAAATTCATGTATAAAAGACGATTGTAATAATTTTGAAATTTTTTATAAAGATAAGAAAGTAACTTATTCTTCTTTAAAAATATCAAAAATTTCTTATGCATTTGATATTGTACTATTAGACATTGAAAATCCAAGTTTTCATTTAAACGGAATTGATATATCAAAAGAAGGCAAAATCAATGTTGGTAGTAACATTAAGATTATTGGTTTCCCAAAGTGTAAAGAAGTTAATATCGATAATTCAAACATTTTACAAATTAATAATTTATTTTTTAGTACGAATTCAAAATCAAATTTTGGAAATAGTGGCTCCCTTGTAATAAATGACGATAATGATTTTGTTGGAGTTGCTACGAAAGCGACAAATGTATCTTCAGCGATAAAATCTCTAATAACAGGTGAATCTTTACATGCAAAT
The DNA here is from genome assembly GCA_927798255.1 of uncultured bacterium. GTDB lineage: Bacteria > Bdellovibrionota_C > UBA2361 > UBA2361 > CAKMMH01 > CAKMMH01. Next base: position 4,390 of record CAKMMH010000088.1, read on the forward strand.
GTAATAAATGCAAAAGTACTTAATGAATTTATAAAATTAAATGATGAGGAAATATTACCTTATGAAATATCTAATTTATTAACATTTTACAATAAAAATATATATTCAAACTTTACCCCTACAAGGTATCCTATAACATTTAATTTTATGATTATGGTAAATAATATTTTAAGCCATTTACCATTATATAAGACCATACCTAATAATTATATAAAGGAAATATTATCAAGTAATTTTAACGCGCCATATATTTTATCAAATATTTCATACGAAAGAGGTTTAAAAAAAGAGGAAGAATCCGCAGAAAAGCTTGCAATGTTATATTCATTTGAAAAGAAAGGTTTTTATAATATCGATTTTAAAATGTTAGATATTAACTCTTTAAAGTCATCTTTAGACATAAAAGAAAGAAGTAAAGAACACAAAGAAGATTTATGGAAAATAATTGATAATGCAAAAGTATCAACAAAATATAGTTATACTATATCATATATTGTGACTCTTACATGGTTTATACTAGCTTTAGTTATATTTTTATTTTTTGCTATTTTCTCAAGTGGTGTGTATTTTAATAAATTTAGCGGCACCTCTAGTAAGCGTATTTTAAAAACGATTATATTTTTACTAACTTGGCCTATATCTCATATTATATGTAAATTACGTAATAGAAAAACTAAATAACTTCAATATTAGCTTTTGGAACAAGGGTAATTTCACCATTTTCTAATTTGATTTGTAAAGCTCTACATATAACACCGCTTTCAAACGTAACTTCATCATTAATTATCTTTGTTACGATGCCAAAGTGACCAAAGAATGGATCTTTTAAAACTTTTATTTTAGTTCCAACACAAATACCGCCATTAGTGATATCTTTTTTGGAATTTACATTTTCATCTAATCTTTTTTTGATATTATTAGTAGAATCAAAAATAATAATTTCTGGCCTTATTGCCCCAGCTCTAATTTGAGTAACACCATTAATAGAAACTTGATTATTAATATTTTTTTCAAATATTTCCATAACTCTAGGATTAAATTTCATATCACCAAAACCTTCGGTAATAATTATCGTAAAATTTATATTTTCATCTCCTGTTACTGCTACGCCAATATCATATCCTAGAAATGCACTAAGAACTTTTGATGAAATTGAAGGTATGATAAGACCACTAATTTTTAAATTTGATAATTTTCTTAAAAAATCAATACTTGGGGGAATACTATAAAATAAAACACAATTTTCTAAAAAAGAAAAATCTTTATTTGAATTGATATTTTCATACTGAATTATATCATTATAAATTTTATCATCAATTTTGCAAAGCTTTCCGATTTTTTCGCCACCTACTCCAAAAACACCTTGTATTAACGATGCATTTGTTTTTATTGTAATTTCTTTATTATCTTCACATTTAATAACCTTACCTGTAATATAACTATATAAATTAAAATTTTTTGAAGATAATCTAATTCCAATTGTACCTGTTTCTTTTGATATGAACTCCACTATCCCGTCACAACTACACAAGTATTCACTATTAAAAATATTAAACAAGCCTTTTTTTCTCACTAGAACTTGATTTGGTTTTACAGCATCACTAACATTTATTAAATAATTATTCTCAATATCTTGAGGTTCTAGCCCAAGCTCTCTTGCAACTTTAAGGAGAACTAAATCGCCTACTAATTTTGTTTTTGCGATTAATTTATCACTTGTAACGAAATCATTTTCTTTAACAAAAAGCTCACCTTGAAGTGGTAATTCTCTTATTTTGGTAATTTCAATATTTTCATCAATTATTAAGCTTGGAGTAAAATTAAAATTATCAACCATATACAATTAATCCTTAAAATTCTTTTCCCTACCATCAAGCAATAAGCCATATTCATTTGCGGTAATTTCTTTAACAATTAATTTATTTTTCCCCTTTCCTAAATCTACCGATTTAACAAGTGGAACAATCTTGATTTCATACTTTTTATTCTTTTCTAATTTCAATCTTTCAAGTTTTCCCTTAATAACATAAGAAACTAAATTTCCATCAATATATACACTAGCTAACTTTCTACCATTTTGAATTTTTTTATCGTTATACTTAGGGATAATTGCATGACAAATTCTAATTAAGCAATCATTTTCTAAAATTGTATAAGCAGCTTCTTTATTAACCTTAGAAAGTATGCCAAGGTGAGGGAGCATAAAAATTGAATCAACTGCAAGCTCTATAATGCCAACAGGATTAAAGGCATCAATCATTATGTATGCGCTATCTAATCTATTTGGTGAATGACTTAATACTCCACCGGAACCAATAATTAAATTAATATTTTTTATATCTATATAGGATTTTGTCGCTTTTTGAGAAAATATATTAGAAATTCCACCACCTTTACTAAATTTACTTGTTCCTATTTCAAAGCTTTTATGATGAATAAAAGATAATCTTAAAGCTTCTCTAGCAACTGCTTGCTCAATTTTAAGATCTTGAGTAGTTTGAGGAAGGGTCGTAGGTCGAAGCATCTTATTTTTTAGTTTATTTGTTAACTCTTCATCAGAAATTTCAAAATCAAGCCATCTTTTAATATTGTTAATGCCGGCTTCTAATAGTACATTTCCTATTGAATAACTCATTCCTAGATTAGCGCTTACAGTTCTTGTGAATTCAAATTTTTTATTTTCATCAAAATCATTTCTAATCACACTAATTTTAATAATAGTGGCACCACCAAGATCTACACATAAAATCCCAATATTATTTTTTTT
>CAKMMH010000089.1 GCA_927798255.1 uncultured bacterium
ATTTTAATTTAAAAATTATTTGAAATTTATTGCTGTTTTTTTAAAAAAAAGTATCTTTACAAAATCTTGTATTTATGTTTCGTTTTTTCAAGTTACTCTTGACTCTGATTGCTATTCTTGGTATAAGTTACTTAAACTAAGAACACGGTTTTACACGAAGTTATCTTACTGTTATTATTTGGTTATAAATCATTAATATTTAATAAAGCATTTTCTTAATATAATATAGGGATCTTACGTTTTGGAAGAAAAAAATTTAAATACAATCGTTACAGCAAGAGGAACAGCAGAGGGGCTAATCCTAAGATTAGATGGAAAAAGCGCTGAAGATAAATTAAAAAGCGCAATGAGAGAGTTTATTGATGCTAGAAAATCTTTTATAGAAGGAAGCGACGTTATTATAGAATGGGTAGATACAATACCTAGTGATGACTATATATCAAATGTATCTAGTATTTTATCAGATGAATATAAAATAAATATCAAAGGAAATAGAACTAAAAATACTCAAGTAAAAGAAAAAGTAAAGTTAGATAAAGTAGATAAAAATTTAAAAGATGACGATAATACAGGCTTAAGTTTATTTGATGGGTTAGGTATCATTAAAGATGACAATCAAGTGCTTTCTAACACGAGTACAAATATAATCCAAAATGCAAAAATTAATAACAACATATCAAATAATATTTGGGATGAAGCGAACACAAGAATCATTTGCGCAACACTTCGTTCTGGCCAAAAAATTGAAACAGAACATTCTCTTTTGATACTCGGTGATGTTAATTCAGGTGCCGAAATTATTGCAGGTGGTGATGTAATTGTACTTGGTACTTTAAGAGGAATTGCGCATGCTGGAGCTTATGATGAATCAGGAGCTGGAAGGGTAATATTTGCTCTTGATTTACGTCCGACACAATTAAGGATTGGTTCAATAATTTCACGAGATAATAATGATAGCAATTCTAAGCTTCCAGAAATAGCGCATGTTGATGGAGATATTATAGTTGTAGAGCCTTATAATTCACGTTCTTGGAAAAGAAAAGGTTAATAAGAGCATTTTTTATTGTAAGGTGTAAATAAAAATTTTACTTCTATTTATGGAGAAAATGATGAGTGTAGGTAATACAAAAACAACAAAATTAGCTGATGTTTATGTAGTAACTTCTGGTAAGGGTGGAGTCGGTAAAACAACTACGACTGCTAGCATTGGTGCTGCATTAGCAATTAAAGGAAAGAGAACACTAGTAGTAGATGCTGATATTGGATTAAGAAATCTTGATGTAATTTTAGGCCTTGAAAGTAGAGTTGTTTTTAATATTGTTGATGTTGCAAAAAAAGTATGTAAACCAAATCAAGCAACAATCAAGTCTAAAAAATCTCCAAACTTGTATTTACTTCCTGCTTCACAAACTGATGATAAGGATGTAATTACAGAAGAAGAAGTAAAAGATACTTTGGAATGGTATAGAAGAGAATTTGATTTTATTTTAATTGACTCTCCTGCAGGTATCGAACAGGGGTTTAAAAACGCATGCGTAGCTGCATCTAATGCATTAGTTGTAACTACACCTGAAATTTCGGCTATTCGTGATGCTGATAGAGTTATAGGATTGTTATCAGCAAGAAGTATTGAACCAAAGCTTATTGTAAATAGAATTGATTTTAACATGGTTAGACGTGGGGATATGCTTTCTGTTACTGATGTTGAAGATATCTTAGGTATTGAAACTGTAGGTATCGTTGAAAGAGATGAACACGTAATAGTTTCTGCTAATTGTGGAGATCCTGTTGTATATAATCAAAAATCAAAGGCTGGCAGTGCTTTTATGAGAATCGCGTCTAGGCTTTGCGGTGAGAATATACCAATTGTTAGTAAAGAAAAGTCTAACTCTATATTTACTAAATTAGGTAAGTGTTTAGGATTTTAATTTTTATTTCAATTTTTTAAAATTTAGGGTTTCTGATATTTACTTTATGTGGTAAAAATTAAAATTGTTTCAATATTTTTTCATGTTTTAGAATCGATTTATTAAAAAGGAGCTTTTGTTGTGTTAAGAGTGCTTAAAAATTTGTTTTCAAAAGAGTCTGGTAGTAAAACTCAAGCAAAGAATCGCTTGCAGTTTGTTTTAGTGCAAGATAGAGCAGGGTTAAATAATGAAGAACTTGCAAGTTTTAGAAAAGAGTTACTTAATGTAATAGAAAAGTATTTTATAGTTAAGGAAGGTGATTTTGGTATTGATTATAAAAGAGATGGTAATACTACAAAATTAACTATAAAATCTCCTGTTGTTGCTAAAAGAACAGTTGTTAAACAAGATGATAAATCTTCTAATAATAGTTATTCACAAGAAAAACTTGAAATTAGAAGCAAAAATGATTCAGCTTCTAGCAGTGATAGTAATAAAAACGAAAACAGTAAGAATTTTAAGAATAAAAAAGCTGCAAATTGAAGTTTTCAATAAATTATTATGTACACCTTTTTTAGGTGTATATAATATTCTGATTTAATTAACAAAAATCCTTGATACATTAAAACATTTTTATATTTTCAACGTCCGTAATATTTATATTTTTTTATATATATCCGATAATACTCACAGTTAGTATAAGTGTAATTTGTTATATTTATTAAATTTTTATGGATCAAATTATAAATTTTTTAGATTTAATTAATTTAAGTACCTCCACATTATTTATTACTTTTTTACTACCATTCTCTTTTTTTGTATATTCTTCAAGAAATTTTTATGAACCTGAAAAAATTAAAACCTACAATGTCATTAATATTGTAATTTCTATAATTATTATTTTGTTTGCATTTTATAAAATTTTTTATTCGATTATAGATGGCGATTACCATGGAATTGAAGTAAAAGTTATGCATATTGCAGTATGCTTTTTAAGTATAATGATTGTAAATAAAAATAAAGTTTCAGATACTGATGATTTAATTAATACAATACTTGGTAATCAGCAATCTTTATTAAATGGCGTAAATAATGATAATGGATATAAGCCTCAATCTGTAAATAAGGAGCTTATTGGCGAATATTCATGGGATGATATCATAATTAATGATGAGCTAAAACAAGAGTTAAATTCTGTTATTAACTTATTAAAAGATCCAGAAAATGCAAAAAAGTATGGAATTGAAATACCTAAAGGAATTTTGTTTAATGGCCCTCCAGGAACAGGTAAAACAACAATTGCACGAGTTGTTGCAAATTTAGCTGGAGTTAATTTTTATGTTCTTAGAACGAACGAGATAGTTTCTAAGTATGTAGGTGAATCAGAAAAAAATTTAACTGCACTTTTTGATGCAGCCACACAAAATGCGCCTGCTATAATTTTTATTGATGAAATAGATTCTATTGGTAAGGCGCGTTCTAGCTCTAATGCAGACCATGCAGATAAATTACTTAATCAACTTCTTCAATTAATAGATGGTGTTATAAAAACTGAAGGTATATATATAATTGCAGCAACAAACAGAGCCGACCTTGTAGATAGCGCTTTAAAACGAGCAGGAAGATTAAATAGGACTATAGAAATAGGGCTTCCTGATAAAGAATCAAGAATAGCTTTGTTTAAACTTTACACTAAACATTTAAAATTGGGCTTTGATGTAGATTTTGAAGAACTTTCTAAAAAGACTGAAAATTGCAGCGCAGCCGATATTAAAGCGATCTGTAACCAGGCAGGACTTTATTCTTACAAAAGAGAAGAAGTTTTACCTAAGGATTCTCGCACATATTTAGTAAGCAAAAATGATATAACTAGAGCACTTGATGATTTCACAAATGATAAGGACGAAGAAGTACAATACGAAGGTCACAAGAAGAAAAACGATCCATATGTGCCTCAAAATGATTCAGTTGAAAGAATTGGCTGGGATGATATAATAATTTCTGAAAATTTAAAGCAAGAATTAATTTCAGTTGTTAAGCTTTTAAAAGGTGCTGATAACGCCAAGAAATTTGGAATTGAAGTTCCAAAAGGAATGCTTCTTTATGGCCCTCCGGGAACTGGTAAAACAACAATAGCGAAAGTTATGGCAAATACTGCCAATATGGCATTCTTCGTTCTACAAGTTAATGACATTGTTTCAAAATATGTTGGTGATTCAGAAAAGAATTTATCTTTACTATTTAAAGCAGCTCAAAAGTATGCTCCATCAATTTTATTTATTGATGAAATTGATGCAATCGCCAAAAATAGAAGCGAAAATAATGCACAACATGCAGATAATTTACTTAATCACTTACTACAACTAATAGATGGCGTAATTAAAAGAGAAGGAATTTATATAATTGGAGCTACTAATAGACCAGACCTCGTTGACCCAGCTCTTAAGCGTGGTGGAAGGTTAACAAAATCAATATATATTCCTCTTCCAGATTTTGATTCAAGATTAAAATTAATTAAATTGTTCCTAAGCAAATATACTCTTGATTTTGATGTTGATTATGAATATTTTGCTAAGCGCGTAGAAGGTAAGTCTGGAGCCGATATAAAAAGTATCTGTACACAAGCTGGATTAAATTCATTTAGTAGAAACAGCGCTCTTGGGAATCAGGATTTTATGATTTCAAATGAAGATTTAATGCAAGCTCTAGATGAACTTTGTCCTTCAAAAAGTAAAGAATAGCTTTAAACATTAAAAATATTGTCTTAAATCATTTTTTTTTGCATTATTAGCATAAAGTCAATAAACTTTTCTTATTATTCACATATTTTATAAAATTATCTTTATTTGGGAGTAAAACAAATGACACAAAAGATTTCAGATGCTCGACTCAACAAATTATTAGAATCTCATGAGAGAAACTTAAATTTAATTGCTAATTTGTTAGATTATCACCTTCCAGATAGAAAAACATATGATGGTGAAGTTACACAAAGATTATTAGAAACAAAAAATCTTGTTACACATTCTCAAGTTAAACAGCATATAGCTTATAATGTAGCCAATTGGGGTCAAGACTTCAGAAGTATTATGAGTTTAGAACCAACTACGTACGATCTTAGAGTACCTCTAGAAAGTGATTATAAAGATAACCCAAAAGGTTATCAAGAAGCACTAGGAATCTACCGCGCTACATATAAAAAATTTCATATTGAAAAATGTAAATTAATAAGAGAAGCTTTAAAGACTATTCCATTTGCTGCTAAAACATTTCAAGAACTTTTTACACCAATTCAAGAATTTACGATAAATCAAAGCACAAATAATCATTCTTTAAAACATTATGTTTTTGCAGCACCTGTTAGCCCAGAGCTATTTACTGATCATCTTGCCGAATCGTTAGGGTTATGCGATTTTTCTGATTGTGTTAGGAACCCCTTAAAGCGTATAGAAAAAAAGTCAGATCCAAAAGTTTTGGCTGCATTAAGATTAATTTATCTAGGGTTAAAAAACGTAGGATATAGAAATGGTGGTAGGCTTTATAAGTTTACTAAAGTTGAATCTATTGATAAGGAAACTAACAAATTACTTGAAAAGTATAATAAGGAGTGTGCAGGTAAAATTGTAATGATAAACTTTACTGGTAAAGCTGAGTCAATTTTTGATGAATATGAAGGTGTTGAAGTTAGAAGAAAAAGAATTGCTATATTTCAAACTCTTAATTCTGCTAAAAGAGCATTAGAAGAAATTGATAAATCATATATTGATGAATCTCATAAATTAATTAACATATCTGAAAGAGTTGAGCGTTTAGGTGAAATGCTTTGTACATGGAAAAGAGAAACTCTAGAATCAGACAAAGATGAAATAAAGAAAATAGTAATAAAAGAATGTGATGATATTTCAAGTTTGCTTAAAAATTCAATTAACAAATATAAAATTGAGATAAAAGAATTACTAGAAGAAACTTCTCAAGCACAAGAAGCTAGAAATAACCCATATGCTTATATTTTAAAATTATCGGCAGCATTAAAAAGAATAGATAAAAGGTTTTCAGAAACAAATGCTATTATTATGCATGAAACTAGTAACAAAAGCTGGATTAAGGATTTAATACAAAATATTGAATTTAAGTTTGATTCAGTAAATAAAAAAGTTGACTATTGGAAAACTTGTTTAAAGTATTGTCGAATATTACGAAATGAAGAAATAGAGGATATGCTTTTTACTTTCACTTATACTATAAATAATTTATCTCAAATAGAAGAGTTGCCATATTGTCAAATAGCTAACAATTTACAAAATGCTTTTGATAGAATGAAATCTATTTTTGAATGCAAGGGAAGCATAAAAGATGTGATTTCAGAGCTAGATTATATGAATTTTAATTTATTTTTAGAAAAAAATATCATTCGAAAACTACACGAGGCTTTAAAACCAAAGAGAATGTTTGTATTTATACACAATGATATCAATATGACATTAAGTGAACTTAATAAAGCAATAGAACAAGCTGATGTTAGTGAAAAATATATTGAATTTTATAAAAAATTAAGTGAAGCCATTTCAAATATTCTTGAGAAATTTAATAAAGTAGATAATGATAATAATAAACTTACTGAATTTCTAAGAAATAGTGCAAAAGATATACTAAATATGATTTATGATAAAATTAATGAATAGTATTTTTTATTAAAATATTTAGGTAATTTTTTTATATAATCTAGTAAATTTTTTATATTTTTAGTATCATAGATACCTGTATATGTGTTGTATATTTTATGGAGTTTAAGGTATTTTATGAATATTGCAATTATTGGTGCAGGCTATGTTGGATTAGTTGCGTCTTCTTGTTTTGCCGCTTCTGGTAATGATGTTTATAGTGTTGATAATAACGAAGAAAAAATTAATAAATTAAATCAAGGTATAATTCCTATTTATGAGCCAGGTTTAAGTGAACTAATATTAAAAAACGTTAAAGAGAATAGACTGCATTTCACAACAGACATGAAAAAAGCTGTAGAAGAATCTCAAGTTATATTTATAGCTGTAGGTACACCTCAAGATGAAGATGGCTCGGCTGATTTAACTCATGTATTAAA
>CAKMMH010000090.1 GCA_927798255.1 uncultured bacterium
CCTTCAAACTCGCCATCATAATAAAATCTCATTCCTAAAATCGTACTTATAATAATAGCAGCCATTTTTGCTTTATCTTCGCCAAGGGCTTTAATTGAGCGTTCTTCATCATGATTTTCAATAAACCTTACAAGTTTTTCTTGATATAAAGTTTCTGCCCTTAAGTGTCCTCTTATATCATTTGCATCAGAGTACTTTATTCTATCCATTAATCTTTTATCGTATGTGTAATCAAAACCTAAGTTTTGCATTTCCCATTCTGTATCCCAGTATGTTTCTGCAATAAAAATGAAATTTGGATTTTTCGCTTTTACTTTTTTAATTGCTTCGCTCCAAAATTCATTTTGAGGAGCATGAAGATTTTGTTTTTCTATAATATTTTTCCAAGTCTTTGCAAAAATTCTATTAAGACAAAGCATTGCCATATCGCATCTTACGCCATCTGCAACACTCGAAAGATTAAGCAAAATTTGCTCCATAAAGTTTCTTGCACTTTCACTAAAATAATTTATCTGAACTGTATCTTGCCAAGCTGCAAAATTTGGGTCTTTTCCATGAGCAAAAAATACTTCTTTTTCTTTAAATGGTCTAAAAAAAGTAGTTCTATCGTTAAAAAAATCTTCTTTTGTGCATTTTAAAAATACATCTTCATGTGTTTCTAAAAGTGGAGTACTTGCACCAAAATGATTAGGTACAAAATCAACAATTAATTTCAAACCAATACTATTTAATTTTTGTTTTAAAAGTATTATATCATCTAAATTTCCAAGTGCAGGATTTAATTTATAATCTGAAATTGCATAAGGGGAACCTACGATATCATCTTCTTTTACATCAGGAAGTGCTTTTTTATATTCTTTTAATAGGTTTATTTCTTTACAATATTTATCAATATATTTTTTAGATAATGGTTCCCACACGCCCATCATCCACACATAATCGATACCTAATGATTTTAATTTTCTAAAATACTCTAGTGGGATTTGAAGCAAAGCTTTGTTCTGCTTGTAACAAAATGCACGAGTGTTTATTTGATAAATAGAAACATTTTGCATATTTTTAATAACCCCTACTAAAAATCACTTACAGTTAAAACCACATATAATTATAAATCACATTTCTTAAAAGTCTTCATTATAAATCTTTATCGAATATTCAACAGAGTCTACAGGCACATACTTTATACCTAAATTTTTAAGCTCATTTTTAAACCTTTCAGATAGCACACCTTTTATCATCGCTACAATCTCTTTTGGTTTTATGCCATCTTCTTTTATGGCTTCTAGTGTTTCTTTAAAGAACATACTAGTATCTCTTACCCAATAAAGATGATCCCCGGCAAATGTTATTAGCACTCTATTATCTTTTGTCACAACTGTAGCAAGGGGAGCATCTTTTATAAATCTTACGAAAGGCTCTTTTTCATATAATGTAGGCAAAATTGCAAAACCTTGCATCATCATCCAACCTATTTCATAATCATCGACCATAACTGCGATTTTTATTAACTCATTAACATTTTTAACTTTTCTTAAACGTATAACATTATTTGCAATAATAACTTTTAAGAACGTAGAAAATCCATCTGCCTTTTCAAATTTATCGATTAATTTTTTACTACAACCAGCTAAAAGTAAACCATCATGTATTTTTTCCATTTGCTCTCTTTCAGTGCTATATACTGAAATTGTATCAGCAGCATCAACAAATGTTTTTGTTGTGTTTAAAATCGTCAAAACTTGAGTTGCAGGAACAAGAGATGTAGTAAGCCCGCCATAAGCCTTCATTTTTGATATATGTAAAATTTTATCACGCAAAACTGGGTTTGTGTTATCTGGGTCGATATGAAATTTCTCTAAAATATCAATGATATTTTCTCTAACGCCAATTAGACTTTGAACTGTATTTACATTTGCAGTCTCATCACTGTTAAATTTATTATATGGTATATGTTCAACAAAATCTTTATCATCATCAAGTATCTTTCCAAATCTCTTATTAACCAACTCACTATCGTCATCATCATTATTATTTCCATTATTTTGAGCTACTGTTTGCTTTTTTATTTCCTTAAGTTTTTCTTCATCTTCCGAGTCTTCTTCTGTAGTTTCTTTAGGACTAGCTGTAAACATTTTTCCTATCAACTTTACTAATTTCCAAGGGGAAGTTATTACTGCTAAAGCAGATTTTCCTAACCCTTTAAAAAATGGAACTCTCTCGAGCTTATCTAAACTTTCTAGTGCATTGACTTCATTTATTCTAGTTTTTAAAATTAAAAAACTTTCAGCCTTTGAATCTCCCCATTTTGATTTAAGATAAAAATGGTCAATAGTACCATCACTATAAACTTCATCTTTAATCGTATATAATTTATTTCCTAACATAGATGGTGGCAAAATGTCCTTTGCCTTTAACACAGGCGGTATTTCGAATCCTTCTTGATGCTTAACATTTGTTTCGTAATACTTATTCCCAGGAATAAAAACATCTTCGCAAAAATCAGCCACTTTATACTTTTTTGAAGAACATGATACGCAAAATAAAAAAGAAATAGTTAAAACTATTTTAAAAAGACGATTAAATAAATTTAATTCTTTGTTTTTCATGTTACCAATTTTTGATACAGATATTTAAAAAAACTACCTTTGCTTAACGCCTTTCTTAGCTAAATTTTCTACTACTTTATCAACTACTTCTTGCACTTCTTCTCTTGTCAAAGTTCTTTCAAGGCAAGAGAAAGTTATTCTTGTAGTGATAGCCCTACCATCCTCTCCATCGTAAATATCAATAACTTTTACGCTACTTACTAGTGGTGAGTTAATTTCTTTTATAGTGCTATCAATTACATCAAATTTATCAGAAATAAAATTTAAATCTACTTCTATACTTGGATATTTAGAAACCTGTTTGTATTTCAAAGGGAGCTTCTCTATATCACTTAATGATTTTATATCTATTTCAAAATACACAATAGACGCTTTCTTATCTATATTCTTTGAAACAAAAGGATGAACGATACCTATTTCACCTAAAGATGAATTCTCTACGAAAATTTCACATAGATTTTTAGGATGGCTAAAGCTATGAGCATTTTTATTCATCTTTAAGCTTATGCTTTTTCCTGTAATTTCAGAAACTATTAAAGAAATAATATCTCTTAACTCAAAGTAAAGTTTCTCAGTGTCTTTTGTCTTACTAAAAAGCACAACACTTAAATTTTTATGTTCATTGCAAAGTCCATCAGCTCCTAATCCTTTAACAACGCTTCCTATTTCAAAAATACCAAAATTAGGTGCGTAGTAAATATTATTTGAAGCGATGCAAAGCAAAGTTGGAGTGATAAAATTTCTTAAAGTTCTAATGCTAGGATTAATTGAATTTACTATTCCAACATTTTCCTCAACATCAATTCCTAAATTTTTATACTCATCACCATACGCCCAAACATAAGAATGTACTTCGTGAAGAAGAAAACGTTTTACAAGAATATCTTTAACTTGTTCTTCTACTTGTTTTTCTCTTTCCATACGAACAGGTGAAAGACTTGACTCAAGGGCAGCTGGCTTAAAATTATCATAACCATAAATTCTTGTAATTTCTTCAATAATGTCAGCTTTTATTGTGACATCTTTTGTAGCTCTATAAGATGGAACTTTTACTTCAAAATCGCTATCATTTCTTTTAACTTCAAAACCTAATGCTTTTAAAGTGTTTTCAATAAAATCACAAGTTATTGCATCGCCAATTCCTGTGTATCTATCAACAAAAGCTTTATTAAATGTTATTATTTTTCTTTCATAGCTTTTTTTATACTCATCTGTAAAACTCGAAATTACTTTTGCATTTTTATCGATACTTGTTAAAAGATTTACGAATCTTCCTACTGCAATTTTTGTCATCTCTGGATCTAAAGATTTTTCATATCTTTGCGATGCATCTGTTCTATGCCCAAGTCTTACGGCTGACTTTCTAATAGAAGGCGCCAAGAAGCAAGCAGATTCTAGTGTTAAAGAAGTAGTATCTTCTACAATCTCAGAGTCTAAACCTCCCATAATTCCTGCGATTGCAACAGGAGTATCTCCGTTACAAATCATAAGAGTTTCTGTATCAATATTTCGCTCTACATTATCTAAAGTTGTAAATTTAAAAGGCTTATCAAATTTTTTAATTCTTATTTTTTCTACTTTTCTTGAGTCAAATGCGTGCATTGGTTGTCCCATTTCAAGCATAAGATAATTTGTAAGGTCAGCTAAGAAATTTATTGCACGCATTCCGCAATAATAAAGCCTAATTCTCATGTTTACTGGGCTTTTATTTATGCTAACGTTATCAAATTTAATTCCCGAATATCTTAAACAATCTTCATTTTCAATTTTGATATCAAGTTTTGGTAAATTATTAAAATCATCTAAATTAACACTTGGCATTTCTTTTAAAGGTCTTCCTGAAATTACAGCAAACTCTCTTGCAATTCCATAATGCCCCCACAAATCAGGTCTATTTGTTAAAGATTTATTATCAACTTCAAAAATTATATCATCAATTTCATAAATATCTTTTAAGTTAGTTCCATTTTTTAAACTTGCATCTAAATCCATTATGCCAGAATGGTCATCACTTATTCCAAGCTCTTTTTCAGAGCAACACATCCCGTTTGACATAACGCCTGCTAATGCTCTTGGAGTAATTTCAATTTCGCCAAGTTTTGCACCAACTTTCGCAAAAGCGGTCTTCATACCGACTCTTACATTAGGAGCTCCGCAAACTACATCTACTAAACTGCTTTCTCCTGTATCAACTTTTAGAAGGTGAAGTTTTTTTGAACTTGGATGTTCTGCAACTTCTTTAATTTCAGCAACGACGATCCCTTCGATATCTTTTCCTTTATAAAATATTTTATTTTCTACCTCTGCAGTAGATAGAGAAAACTTTTGAATTAATTTATTAATATCTAGTCCACTTAAATCAACAAAATCCTTAATCCAATTAATTGAAATATACATATTAACTTTTCCTTTTAAACATGACCAATATAAATTTTATTATTATTTATCCTCTGTAAATTGAGATAGGAAATTCAAATTTCCGCCGTTTAAATCTCTAATATCATTTACGCCATATTTCATCATTACAAGTCTATCTAACCCTAAACCAAAGGCAAAACCCATATATTCCTCTGGGTCAATTCCGCCTTCTTTTAACACATTAGGATGTATCATTCCGCAAGGGCAAAGCTCAAGCCAACCTCCATGCTTGCAGCTTGGGCACCCCTTGCCGCCGCAAATTCTACAGCTACAATCAAGCTCAAACCCTGGTTCTACAAACGGGAAGAATCCTGGGCGAAGTCTAACTTTCAAATTTTTATCATTAAAAACCTCAATTAGCATAATTTTCATAGAATAAATTAAATTTGCTATTGAGATATTTTTTCCTACCATCACGCCTTCCATTTGAAAGAATGTGTTTTCGTGGCATGCATCAAGCGACTCATTTCTAAAGCAACGACCAGGGAAAATTGCCTTTATTGTTTTTCCCTCATTAATCAAGGCATCTTTATATTTTTTATAAATTGCATTTTGCCCAGCAGATGTTTGAGTTTTTAAAAGCTCACCGTTTGTTAAGTAAAGAGTGTCTTGCATATCTCTTGCTGGGTGGAATTTAGGAACATTTAACGACTCGAAGCATTCATAATCTGTTACGACTTCGCCGTAATCTTCTATGGTAAAACCCATTGATTTAAAAATTTCTGCGCATTGTCTTAAAACAAGAGTTATTGGGTGATATGAACCACTTTCAAGATTTGGAGGAAGTGAAATATCGAATTCTTTTGTTTCGTCGATTTCTTTTTGAAGTTCTTGTTTTTTTAATTCAACTTGGCGCTTACTAATTAAATTTGCGGCATAAGTTTTAAGTTCATTAACCTCGCTTCCAAAGCTTCGTTTTTCTTCATCTGATAGCTTTCCCATTTCTTTTAAAAGGGAGGTAATTTTCCCTTTTTTACCTAAAAACTCTACTCTAAAATTTTCAAGCTCGCTTTCACTTTTTGCATTATTTACAGCGCCGTCTAAATCTTCCCTAATTTTATCTACGATTTCGCTCATAAAAACTCTATCTCCAACAAACTAAAAAATATATTTATGTAATTTTGACAAATTGAATTTAAACTAGACAAGTTATTTTAACATAAATTAAATTTAATTGGTATAAAAATCGAGAAAAACACTATAAAAGGTTGCACATTTAAGCATACTTAAAATTATTTTACTAACTTTTAGCTTATATCCTTCTACATCTTATATAAACCCACGAAAATGTAATAAGCATTTTTTTTAAGTGAAGAACTTTATGAAGTATCAATTATAAGTCCTGTTGAATTTTACATTTCATATTCGTCATGCACTTTAAATTTTTCTCTCACTCTATCTTTCCTTACATCTTTAAAACTGCAAAAATAACTTTCAGCAAAAAAACATAGCATTGTAATTTTTTACAGAAACAATAAAGCGACATCTTACTTTTATAAAATTCATATTAAATTCAGATTGTTGCAAATTTTACTGCACCAATTTGAGATTTTCTACAAGTTCAATTTGCATCTTTTTGAGATTTTTGAAGAATTTTAGAGGTTTTTATATTAAATTTAGATAGTTATACTTTTTTTAATTACATTTTTTCTAACGATTGCAATTATAGAATACACTGATAAATTCATAATATTATAAATCTTAGTTTCCACCTACGGTATCGTGTGTATGATGGATTTTGTTATAATGGAGTATCGACCCGAAATTGTTCCACAACTTCGTGCGTGTACCACATCCTAGTGCTGCGGGCAAGCACGCTGTGTTATTCCCTGCGGGATCTTTTAATTAATCAACGTCTCCTATAATCTTTGAAACTGTGCTATTTGATTACAAAGCTAAAAAGCATATATCGCAAAAATAACGCTGTTTTAAAACATATCTTTACAAGAAAGGAACCG
>CAKMMH010000091.1 GCA_927798255.1 uncultured bacterium
TAAACCTACACTGACAACAATTATCCCAAATGTAGGTACATCTATTTTCTTTGCATATTTAAAAGTACCTAATGGAAATTTGCAAATTTTATCCAATATATTAACAATTATAATTTTATTTTCATTATTTGAAGATACCCTATCTCCTGCCATTAAAAGCATATCGCCATTAAGTACATCTTCATATAGACTCATTATAGTTTCAAAATTTAAATCCTTAGATGAATATAATTTAAAAAAGCTATTTTTAGTTCTTTCTTCTATAAATTTATGGAAAATGCTACTTTGATTAATTTCCATAAGTGCATGAAGAGTTTTATTAAAATTAATATGGTTATATTTTGGAAATGCGCAAAAACTTTCAATATTTCCAAGATGTGATGAAATAAGAAAAACACCTTTGTTGTTATTTAAACATTCCTTAAAACTATTCCACGATTTGTTTTCCTCAACTTCAAATTTAATTTTTGGCTTATCATCACAAATTGCACTCATTTTATCAGAAAGTGAAAATGCATAATTTAAAATATGAGAAAATGATGAAAAATTTTTAACTTTAATATTATTATCTTTAGCGTAATTAAAAAGGATTTTTTTATACTCTTTTGATGCACATCTTGCAGGCTTAGCAAATAAATAGATAACAAACACTATTGGCACTAAACAAATTTTTAGAAATCTTAATCCAAATATTTTATATATTAACCAAAGTAGTTTTAGTCTAAATACTCCAGCGGATTGTTCTTTAATTTTATACCAGCTCTCCATATTTATGACCTTATAATAAAAAGAGAAAAAAGGTAAGAAAATAATAAGCCAACGGAAATCGTTAATCCCATTATAGAAATAATACTAAAACTTGCAAATGAAAGAAGCCCGAAACCTATAAAACTACTTAAAAATGAAAATAAAATAGGTTTTAAGTTTTTTAAATTTGAAGAATTAAGATGGAAAATCGTATAATCAATGCTAAGTCCTAAAACGATAAATAGACTTATTAAATGAAAAAAAGTTAGATATCCAACAACACTATTTATTAAAACTAAAGTTACCATAATTGAAAAAAATGATGGAAGTAAATATATAAGCACCTTTTTCTTATAAATAACAACAATTAATAATGTTAAAAACAAAAAGCTTCCTAAAAGTGCCTTTCTTGTTTCATCAGAAAGTGTATTTAAAATATTTAAAAGTGAACCTTTAATAGAAACAATTTTAGCGTTTTTAGGTAAATTTTCTATATTGTAAGCTAAAGGTATTACGCTCCAATATCCATTATCTTTTACAATAAATTTATTAAAAATATTCTTTCCAAAAATTCTTTTAAATTCTTTCTCACCTATAAATTCAAGTTTTTTAAAATATTTAAAGTTTTCTATACCAAATTCATTTTTAATATATTCCCCCTCACTATCATATAATTTTTTTACTAAATCTTGATTTTCAAGCTGTCTTTTTTTAGAAGGTAGTAGTTTTGAAAAAAGAAATATTTTATCTTTAATATCTTTATTATTTTCTAAAATCCATTCACTAGTTTCTAGCAATTCTTCTAAATTTTTTCCTTTAACTATTAGAAAATTTGAATTATTGACATTATTTAATTCATAAAAAAGTTTATCAGCCTTTAGAAGCTCATTATCATTATGATTATAAAGGCTAGAAAGCGAGTTATTAATATTTAAATGTTTAACTTGAAAAGCAACTATTGCTAAAATTATAAGACAAATTATAACTCTTAATTTTTTACTAATAGTAAAAACTCTTAAAGGTTTATCATTAGTATAAACGTTCGTATTTTTACCGCTGTCCCATTTAAAAAATAAAACAACATATAAGTATGTTCCGATAAGTCCACATATTGTGAAAATTCCAACTTCTCTTAAAAGTGGTATTGATAAAAATAAAAGAGGAACAAAGCAAAAAATAGTAGTAATAAATGAACAAAATAAGGATTTTTTTATCGATTGTAACTCATATTCATTTTTTAAATAGAGAGTGTGAAATGTGTAATCTATGCAAATTCCGATTAAAGACGAACCAAAAACAAAACTTAATATATGAATAGAATCCGAAAATAGTATTAGTCCAAGAATTGCACATAAAAAGCCAACAAAAAGATTTATAAATACTTTTAAAATTTCTAATTTATCTTTTAAAAGAAACCAAGATAAAAAAAGTAACCATAAAATTGCGCTAATTGATATTACAGCAATTTCTATTTTACTTTTATTAAACATTTTAACTGTATGCAAAGCAGAGCTTGAAAAGTAAAAATTTGAATTTAAATTTTGATTTTTATAAATCGCATCAATTTTTTTAACTTCTTTTTGTAAAATATCCATATTAGAAGTTGTAAGAGGAATATTAATCAAAATATAATTCATACCATTTTTGTTTTGCCATAAAACAGAGTCTTTTTCTTTCCAATTTGAAACATTATTTAAAGAATTTATTAAAAGATTTTTAATATACCTATTAAAAATTGAAAATGGATCTAAAGATTCGCTTAACCCTACCACAAATAATGAAGTAGTTATAAAATCGATACTCTTTTTTATAATAATTTTAGTATCCCCCTGCTTTAAATCCTCTCTATCATCATCTGTTAAAAAGGAAAATTGATATTTTTTTCCATAAACTTTAATTTTTTCTAATAAGTCATCAGAAATACTGTAAGTGATATTTGAAAAATTATTTTTAATTAAGTTTTGATAAAAAAGGTCTGCATCTTTTTTTGCAGTTTTAAAATCTTTATTTTCAACAATAACATTTAAATTTGATGAAAATTTATTTAAAACAGTGCTTGGAATATCAAATTTTTCATTTATAGGTAAAATTTCATTTAGCGAAGTATTAATTTTAAGAGGTGTTTTTATAGCTAACGTTATAAAGAATATTAGAACTAAACTAACTAAAAAATATATTTTGCTAGCATTTGATTTCATCATCTAAAAAAACCTTTGCTTTAGAAAAGTTAAAATATATTATTGTTTTATTTACATAATGAACTTCAATATTTAAAATTTCATTTGTTGTACCTAAAATTTTAAGCGTTTTAATATATTTTTTTATTCTTAAAATTTTAGGGGTTAAAGTTAAATTCCAAGAATTATTAATTAATTCATTATAGTCGACATTAAATGTCTCTTTTAATTCTGATAAGTCATTGTTTAAAATTTTATCAATTAGATTTTTAATATCATCAAAGTGTGGTAGATTGTTTAAATTATCATTATTTTTAATTTCATTTCCCTCTTTTATTAAATAGCATTTTTTTGTTGCAATAAAAGAAAGATTGTTAGGGGCTTCTTCTTTCCAGATTAATCCTTTATTTTTTATAAATTTTAATTTTCCACTATTTTTAAATTCTTTTTTAATGTTCGGGATTTTTTTTGTTTGTTCAAAGTCTAAATTAACAACGCCTAAATTATCGATAAACAATTTAAATAGTTTATAATCACTATTTTCTAGCTCCTTTGCATTTAAATTTCCTATAAATATTATTGAAATTAAAAACACTAAAAATTTCATTTTTACTTTAACCTTGAAACAATTTCTTGTGGAATTTCAAATAAGCTTTCTTTTTTTGTCACATCAACGCACATTTGTTTAGTTTCAGCCTTACAAATTTTTTCTTTTGTTTCTTTATTTCTAATTTCATATTTAAAAGTTAAGAAATTATCAAAAGAATCAAGTGATACTAATACTTCAAGGATATCATTAAATTTGGAAGGTTTAATATATTTAACTTTTAGCTCTACAATTGGAAATGCAAAACCAAGTTCTTCCATTTGTGTATATGTTAAATTTTTCTTTTCTAAAAAGGCACATCTTGCTTCTTCAAGATATTTAATGTAATTTCCGTGATACACAACTCGCATTGAATCAACATCATAAAATGGCACAACTTTTTCGTATATAAACATTGCAAATTCCTATTTTAAAAAAACATTTTCTTAATAGCATACAAGCACAGCCTAAAATGCATAAAACTAATTTCTATATTATCTCTTATTAATCTAAAATGTGAAACTCCCCCCTTATTATAGTTTACATTTGTTTCAACATTTTTAATATTTATTTTATTTATCGCAGCACGCACTAAAATTTCAATATCAAATCCCATACGTTTAAATTTAATTTCTTTAATAATTTTAGATATTTCGTTTAATGGATATATTCTAAATCCACACATAGTATCATTAATTTTTGCGCCTCTTGTTTCGACCCATACCCAAAATTTTGTTATTTTTCGACCTATAAGCCTTGATTTTGGCGCATTCTCATCATAAATCGGTGAACCATTAATAATAGAGCTTAAATTTTCTTTAGAAGCCTTAATAAATTTTTCTATATCATTTATATCATGTTGCCCGTCTGAATCAATTTGCAAAACATGAGTAAAATTGTTTTTTTTAGCGTATTTTAATCCTGTGAGGACAGCGCCTCCTTTCCCTTGATTTTCTTTATGCTCTATATAACTAAAACCAAAATCATTACAAATCTTTTTTACACCCTCAGTATTTTCTAAAGTGCTTCCATCATTTATAAGAAGAACGGGTAATTTAATTTTTGAAAACTCCCTTGCAACTTTAGAAAAACATTCTAAATGATTATAAAATGGTAAAACAATTAATAAATTATATTCCATACTAAAAAACTCATTTATTATTCATTGATAATAATCTTTCCAGAAGAATATTGTGTTTCTTTGTTATTTGTATACTCAAATATAAACTCATTATCAAAAACTTTTTTAATTTTCAAACAAACTCTCATATTAGGACTAATAATATTTGTATATTTTAATTTGCTTATCACACACTTTGAATATGAAACACTAAAATAATCACTTAAATATTTAAACACAAAATGAAGCCCCATAACACCAGGTAAAATTGGAAAAATTGGAAAATGTCCTTCAAAATAGCTAGCACTATCTAAAAATACTAAATCTGCTTCAAAATAATCTTTAGTTAATGTAGTTATAAAAGTTATAGGCTCTGAAACCTTACTTTTAAAAAGTTCCATAATTTTATCTTTTAAAATTTTCCCCTGGGAATTTTTGGGGATTCTCTCTAAAATTCTAAATTTTCTTGGGAAAAAAGAAACATCATAAAAATTATTAATATATTTTTTTATCTCTATATAAAGTTTTTTCTTACCATTTTTTATAACAAACTCTTTTCCTAAATCAGTTAAAACAAAAATTGCGCCTAGTACTTCTCTTTTATTATCAAAAAGCTTTACTAAATAGCATTCTTTTATATACTGACACTTTGAAAACTTTTCTTCCATTTCTGGCAAAGATAATCGTTTATCAGAAATTTTTACAATCCTATCAATACGTCCATTTAAAAGAAAAGTTCTATCATTAATCAAAGTAACGCCATCATTTATTTTAAATGGATTTTCTACGCAAAATGGAGATTCTATATTTAAGCTAGAATCTTCATTTAATTTAATTTTTACT
Source organism: uncultured bacterium (assembly GCA_927798255.1). Classification (GTDB taxonomy): domain Bacteria; phylum Bdellovibrionota_C; class UBA2361; order UBA2361; family CAKMMH01; genus CAKMMH01. The sequence continues at coordinate 5,474 of CAKMMH010000091.1, forward strand.
TCACTAAAAACATGAAAATACTCATCTATTCTTTGATTTCTATAAGCTATACCACCTGTTTCAGTACTACCATAAATTTCATAAACTTCAGTATTAAAAGTTTTATTTATTAAAGAGCAAGTTTCATTTTTTAACAAATTTCCAGATGAGAAAATCTTAACTATGTTATCTTTAAAATTATAAAGTGATGTATAAGAGGAAATTCTATCCATAAATGATGGAGTAGAAATAAAAATTAATTTTTCATAAATATTTTGTTTGTGTTCTAACTCTTCTGGATAAAAAATAGTGCTTAGGTCTTGTCTTAAAAGATTGCAAAAAGAAAATAAAAATCTCCAAAGCATTCCATACATGTGAAATGGTACGATTGTAGAAATAACTATAGGATTACTCTCTAAAATCTTACTAAGTGAATCAGAGTGCATTTTAACTTCTACAAGAAGCGAACTTAGCGTTTTATTAATACATTTTGGGGTAGAAGTAGAACCAGATGTAAAAAAAGAAATCGTTCTTTTTGAAAGGTTATCAAAAGTATTTATAAAAACATTATTATCTATATCCTTTTTAGCATAATAAGCTTTAGGAGGAATAATTTTAATTTCAAGATTTTTTAAATTTATAGCCTCAGTTGATACAAAAGTTTTTGATGTAGAAATTAAATTATTTATAATATCTTCATTTATAGAAGAAAGAAGAACTATATCTTTATTTGAAAATATTAAGGCAAAAAATGAAACATAAAAAAGATAACAATTATTTGGAATATATAGACATACAGTTTTATCTTCTATAAGTTTTGTTTCATTTAAAAAATTACACATATCATTTTTAAAATCATCTAAGGTTATAGTTTTATTTTCGTCATAAAATAAAATGGTATTTTTAAAATTTTTAGTAAAAATACTTTCTAAATCTCTAAACATTTTTAATTATCACCCTTTTTAATGATTTTTTCTTATTCTCGTTCTTACTATGTATTCTATTATAAACATTAACCCGATTAAAATATAGGCAATAAGTCCATTAAAAAGTGCCCAAGTAAAATCAGACATAAAAACTGTTATTAGTGAAAGAATCATGATTAAAAACATGAAAACGCCCCAAGCGATTGTGGCTTTCCTTGTGTAAGATAAATCATCATCTGTAATTTCATATTTTAATTTTTGAGCAAAAAGTGTAATAAGAGGTGTTTTTAAAAGGGAACCTAAAAATGCCAAAGAAACTATTAGATTCATGCATACAGGATAAATTTTTAAAAAGATTTCATTATTTGTAAATGATAGAAAAAGCGTAAGGATTAAGCCAATAAATAGAATTATTATGCTTTTTATTTTTAGGAAATTTATAACAACCACTAAAAGCAAAATTAGTGAAATTACATGAAACGAGCTTTTATTAGATAAAAGATAATATATTAAAAATGGATATAGAACTGTAATAATTATAGATAAAAATTTTAG
>CAKMMH010000092.1 GCA_927798255.1 uncultured bacterium
TTCAACATATCACTCCCATAATTTTCAGTCTACGATTCCCATGATTTTCAATTTATTATAACGTATTGTTTTTACATCATTTTTAAGGTTTTCAAAATAGAAAATTAAAGACATTATCACCTAATTAACTTGTTTTTCCTTATAATACGGACTAAGCGTCATAAATAATTTATTAAACTTATCATAATTATCATTATTTTTAATAATATATTCTAAAAGCTCTGCTTGTCTAGCTTGACCTAAAGTTAGCCTGTATAAAGATAATATTTTTATCATCTTTTCATACTGCTCAATATCTCTTGAAAATGGATACATAGGAAGAATACGTTCAATTTTTACAAGATTACTATCATCTCTTAACCCCCAATAAGGAATTAAATCAGAAGTCCCCTCTTTCTTTTCTTGATTTTTTGCATTATTAAACATTTCTTCCCAAATATTCTCTGTATCAAAATGTATACTACCATATTTTTTTGCAACATTTTGTCTTATTGCTAAACACATAAATCTATTAATTCTGCCTTCTCTTTGTTCAAAATCTATAGGATTATGTGGTAAATTCCAATGCACAATTCTTCTACAATATGCATGAAAGTCTAACCCCTCTTGCCCGATAGACGTCGAAGCAAGCACAAATGGTCTAAAAGGAGAGTTAAAAGCATTTCTTAAATTTGCTTTTCTTTTTCCATCATTCTCATCATTGATTGCTTTTGAAAAAGTAACAGCAAAACGACTTCTTAAATTCATAGGTGATTCTCTTTCTCCTTCTATTCTTGCTCTAAAATTTTTATATGTATCCACTGTATATTGAGCCTCACCAATACTAAGTGCATTTCTTATCTCATTAGAAATATTCAAAATAAAATTTTCATCCCCATCAAGTCCTCTTGAAATAAAATAAACATATTCATCAAAAACTGCTTGTAAATTTCCTTGCCTACAATAACATAAAACTTTTTTCCAAAAATTGTTTCTCTTGTCTTTTTTATCAAATTGAGATGAACCATTAGTAAAATCAATAATGGCTATGGCTTCTTCTGAGTTAAATTTTGAGAACATTGCTCTTGAAATTTTACTAATATTTACCATATTAGGTTCGTTTTCATAAACTCCAAATGTTCTATTTAAGCAAATTGCAGGCGAACCTAAGATTATATCAACTAAAACATCCATTAAATCACCAGGTCGTTTTCCTAGAAATAATTTTTCATCACAATATTGCTCATATTGCTCTTCAAGTTTTTGTAAATTAGCAAAAAAACCTTCATTATTTTTTCTTTGAATTTGTTGTGATATATCTTTAAACCAATTTTCAACCGTTTCTTTATCATCTAAAAGAAATGGCATAAGATAATACCATTTTTTATCTTCACCTCCCTCTAAAACATTTGGAAATTTTTCTAATTTACTAGTTAAAATATTTATAAGTCTTTCTTTAATTTGAGAAAAATTATAGTTTTTATTTAAATATTCTTTAGGATTAAAAATTTTAGTTAAATATTTTGATGGATATAATAATGTAAACAAGCTTAAACCTTGTAGCTTTACTTCATCTCCACCTCTTGAATCTTGACTTGAAAAAACTAGCTTTGGATGAATAAATTTTTCACCCTTTTTAGCAAAATATTTAATAACATTTGACTTTTTGTGAAGCCTTGAATATTTTTCATGAATACTTCGTCTTTCTGCTTCATAAGATACCATACATGCAATCATCTTTGGAACCATTTCCCATGCGGAGAATATGAGCGTTTTACTTGCATTATTAAAATCTTTAAAAGCACCTTGTAATTCATAATAAGGTTTTGAAGGTGGAATCCAAAGTAAATTTTCAAAATTTTGAGGCAAAACTTTTTGCATTACCTTTTCTAGTCTTCCATTGTTACAATCTATCTTCTTGTATTTATTAATATCATCTTTTTTAATCCAAAAAATAGGCACTCCGAAAGCCTTTAATGCTTTTTTAAATCGTTCTTCCTTTCTTAGTTTTTTATCATTTAAAATACTTTTAAATTTATTTTCAATTTTTTCCTTTAATTTATAACCTTGCATAAAAGACATTAAATATGGACTAGACTTCACATATTCAATGGGAAGATATGTTTTAATTTCTGCATTTTCTATAAGCTCTTGCAATTCTACATACGAATTTATATCTGTTTCTTTAATATCAATTAAATTTTTCTTATCTTCATCATTAATAATATCTAGAATTTTTTCTTCAGAAAACCTTTCTGTCCTACATATATTATTATAAAGTTGTTCCTCAGCTTTTGATTTATATGGCTCTAAATCTAATAATGTGAATTTCCCATTTGTAAACTCTTTTAGTTTTATTGAATAATCTGTCCAAATTTCTTCAAAATTTTTTATTTGATGATTGTTTAAAAATTTTATAACATCAAAAAATTCTTCGTAATGCGAATCAATATGAGATTCATCAATTTCCTCTAAGGTAGAATACATTTTATAAGGAGTCGCAGATAATAATAAAATTCTTAAATTTTCTCTATTAAAAAAATTTCTTGTGAGTATATGTAAATCAGAATCATCTTTACTCTCGTCATCTGGATGCTCGTTAAAAGCATCTAAAAGTTCTTTAAATCTTTGGAACTCATCCATAATAACTAAATCAGGTTCTAATTTTTCAAGACTAATTGTTGCAAATGCTACCCTTAATTTTCCTATAACTTTTTTTTGAATGCTTTTATTACTAAAAGCCTCTATAATATCTTGATATAAGTTATTAGCATCAAGCTCTACATTAAGCTTTTTCTTCATATATTCCAAATATTGCCCGTGAGATGTATTATTACATTTACTAACCTCATCATCATAAAATTTTACTAATTCACTCCAACCATATTTAACGCCAAATTTTAAAAGTTTATTTAATTTGTTTTTATCAATCTTTGATGTAGAAAATCTTTCTAATTTACAAAGCAAAACATACATAAGTGCCCGTTCTTTTGCCTGTCCTTGCCCCTTTATGACCTTAAATGATGTATCTGGAGTTAAAGGAATAAGTTGCACATAACTATTAATCACATCGTTATCATGTTCGCTTTTAAAAATATTTAAGTGCTGCATTGAGAGTCTTTGTGTGTCACTTGCTTCATTTTTTAACTGCTTGGAAATCTTCAATTTATGTAAATTTTGCTCTGCAATATTTATATTTGAACAAATATAAACAATTTTTACTAAATCATCATCTTTCTCTTTTCTAAATTTTGCAAATTTGACGATTACTCCTTTTGCAACAAGTGTCTTTCCTAATCCCACTTCATCGGAAACTAAAATTCTTTTTTGCCCTGCTCGATATAACTCATCTATACGTTCAACAGTAGCTCGCTGAAAATCTTTTAAAGTAGCAAACACATTTTTTTCGATTTCGTCTAATTTGCTTTTAATATTTATCATATTTTATACTGCATTATAAAATGTTTTAAAAAATTTTTTTAAATCTGAATACCTTTCATCTTCTAAATTTTCTATAATTTCATTTAGATTATAAATCTTGTCATAAGAAGTAGCACTAGCTTTAAGCATCTTTTCATAAATACCACTTTGATAAGAAATATGCTTTTGATGATTTTTATCATAAGGTAAATTGTTGTTATCGACAAAGTTTTCATCATCTGCATTAAAAGCAGATTCTTCTAAATATATATGCTTTTGCCTTTCAACACTTGTTTCATCTAATGCAAATTTTATATAAGAATAAACCTTATCTTCATTATCTATAAAATATTTTTTAGTAGTTTCATGGAATCTAACTTCATTTTCAGGCATTCCAAAGACTTCTATTTGTATAGTGAATTTTACATCATTTCCAATTTTAATATTAAGAAATGATGTTAAATCATACATTTTTAAATTTTCAAAAATTATTTTCTCTTTTTCTACTTTTTTGTAATTAGTTAGCGTCAATAAAGTTAAACTTATATCATATTTTTTAATATAAGATTTTATGCCATCAATTTTTATTTCAAAATTATAACTATCTTTTGTTTTGACAACTTTTGAATAAGCGTTTCTTATTATATAATTTTTTATATCTTCAAGTTCACTATCATTTTCAGTATTATCCTCATCACTTAAATCAATCAATTCTTCACTATAAACCTTTTTAAATGGACTTTTATTTTCATCATTTCCACAAAATAAGTCATTTGATAATTTTTCTAAATTTACATACCTATTAGGAGCATACAATTTTATCATAAATTCAATGTTCAAATTTTTTGCACTTTCAGTAGCATTTAATGAACCAATATAAAGTTTTGACCTGGCTCCTTTTCTCATCATGAAAACTTTTGCATGAATATCTTGTTTTTTAGGAAAGTTATTTTCTTCTTCAGAAATATTATTTTCACCACCTATAACTTCATCTTTCATAATATAAACATCAAAATCTTCCATTACCTCTCTAGGAATTTTATTTAATGACATATCTTTTGTAACAACTAAACACCTTGTATTATTTAATTCTTTACTCCTTTCATAAAAATTTTTGATTATACCTTTACTTAGAAATGGGGAAATAATCAACAACTCATGGAAATTCTCACGAAAAAGCTCATCATCTTCTATATTATATTTTCCATTAGAACCTATATTTACAATTTGATTTGGTAAAAATTCAAAATCTTCAAATTCTTTGTCTTGTAAAGTAAACACAACATTATCTAATTCATCTATTATTTTTTTAAAACTATTTTGATTCTTATTATACTCATCTTGTCTTTTCTTCAAATATATTAGGAAATCTTTTAATGGTTTATTTTTTTCTCTATTAACTTTCTTAGTTTTAATTACCTTTTTGTATTCGCCTTCAAGAATAAATGCGGTATCATAACTTCTATCAAATGTTAAATTCTTGCTAAGGATTATTACTCTATATTTAATATCACTAAAATCGGTCTTAGAGACATATCTTACAACCCACATTTTAGGGTGAAATGCTGGATATTTGTTATATTTTTTATTAAATTTGGTTTTTATTGGCGTTATAATACCATCGAACAAACTTAAAAAAATATTTTTTTTGCTAATATCCTTAAAGTGAATTTTACTAGCATCACAAAAAATAGCTATATTCTCCATCATATTCATAATGCTACTTAAAGAATAAAATTCATGCTTTGTTAAATTACTCTCGATTTCTTCATCTAGTCCAAGTGCTATAAGCACTTCCATTAATGCTTCTAAATCAAGTGAATAGGTCGTTGTTATCGCAAAATTAAAATGGTAATTAGGTGGCGCTTTTAAAATTTCTTTATAGTCAAATCTATCTTTTTTAGGGTCTAACATTTTATAAATTCTCACTATAAAAAATATCTTGAATAATATTTTTTGCATTAATAAATCGATAACCTAACTTTGAGCCACTAAATAGTTTATCATATTCATATTCACCGATATGATTAACCTTTGCTCGTTTCTCACCTTTTATAGCTATCTCCCTTGCTTTTATTCTATCTTTTATACTTTTAAAATCTCCCTTTCGCATATAATTTTGTACATCCATTAAGAAAAAGTATAATGAACCTTTTGTTATTAAATTAAGCCTCTCAAATATTTTTTCTATATCAATTTTTTCTGCTATTACTTTAAATTCAAAGATATTATTATTTAAAAAATCTTTTATTTCTAAATTTTTTCCATCTAAAACAATATCGTTATACAAATTTTGAACAACAAACCAAAAATCAGAAAATTCATATGCTAATTTATAATCATCTTGTATTTGTTGTGGAAACTCTCTAATAACTTTTTTTAAACTTTCAAAATTATCAAAATCATTAAGTAAAATGTTTTTTTCTAAAATTTTTGCAAATAATGAATCATTTACAGATGTTATAATTTTATTTTTAAGAAATTTCCCTTCTTCTTTTGTAAGTTCGATTTTTAAATTTCCTTTCCAATTTTTATCATAAGTTTTTATATCTAATTTAAATAAATTTGAATTTAAAATAGTATCTTCATCATCACGTTCATAACGAGAATCACCTTCATATTTTCCCACTTCACTAATATTATTTTTAACTTTTAATTTTTCATTATAAATTAACTCATTTATATATTCTCTTAATGATATATTCTCAAGAATTTTAAATTTATTAAGTCCTCCTATATAAATATCTGCTGGCGTACGCTTTAACCATCCATACTGACTAAGTGCGAGTTTTCCAAGGACACCGTTTTCATCTTTATTATTTTCTAAAAATTTTATGCAACATGATTTTTCAATATCATGCAATTTTAAAAATACCTTCTGAGAAGATAAATTTTTATTAGCCTTTATAAATTCTTCTAAATCTTTTAGAGCATAAGGAACTATTAAAAAATATTTTGCTCTTGTTTGAAGTGTAGAAGTCCCTGGAAAAAACAAATTCGCAAAACCATCCCTTATTGAAGCTACACCTAGCTCATCAACAGCCTTCTTCTCTGTTAAACTTTCTAAGACACTTAATATTAAATTTCTATCTTTTTGTGAAAAATCGATCCAACCTAATGGCATAGTTTAAACATTTAAAAATCTTGTCTTTTATAAATCATCTAACTGAAACTTTAACAAACTAGAATAATTAATTTTTGATTTAGTTAACTATACAAATATGTACCCTTGATATCTCCCTATGAAAATACCATTTTTAGGATATTCTTGAAAGTGAGATTCGTAACCTATAATTATACAAATCATTTCTACCTATCTTTTAATACTAAAATAAATATCGATAAAAAGCTCTCATCACTTTCAAAACTTCTTAAAATCCATATTTTCGAAAGCGTCTTCATAACATACTTATATTATAAGATATTTTAAACTATTTTAATAGTTTTACATCCCCTGCACAACAAACCAAAGCCCGAAAAAGCCTACA
>CAKMMH010000093.1 GCA_927798255.1 uncultured bacterium
CCGTAAATTGTTTTTTAGGTATATAAGTATGAAAATCTGATTGTTTTGTACCTGGCGTAACCTTTAAACTTTCTCTATCTGCTATTTCCGATTCTTCAAGTTTTTCACCTTGGACCATAGTGTTACTATCATTAACTAATTTACTACTGCCAGGCCCTCCAATAGCTCCTGTTCTTCCTCCAATATTACCACCAACGCCAGAAGCTACATACATACTATTAGCAATTTCACCATAATCTTTTGCTAGAGGATCATCATCTGCAGCAAAAACATATGAAACACACGAAATATAAATAAAAAATATCACAAAACAAAATATACCTTTATTTATAAAAACATTGTTATTATAATTATGTTTTTTAATAACAAAATTTTTCAAAATAATTTACCTCTCCCCTCGCATTAAACTTAAAATTTCGCCTAGCTCAAACTCTCTTGCTGGTTTGTTAAAAACAAATGCTTCACCTGTTGTTTCACACCTAAAAAATATACTTGGAAAAGTTTTTATCCCCATAAGCTTTGAAAGTCTATCCCCTGTTAAAATTGGAAAATTTGCTTTTGTAGCATTCTTAAAAGAAGCTAAAGGCAATCCGTCCACATTTACTCCTACAATATGAACATTTTGCTCCTTAACATTTTGCTTATATAACTCTTCAACTCTCTTTCCAAGCGCCATTGAGCCTTCTTCATTTGGCTTAAAAAAGAAATAAATACTAACTTCACCTTGTGGATCAACAGGAACTCTTCCTACATATTCATTTCTAATTGAAGCCCTCTTAATTAAATTTTCACCTTTTTCCTCAATAGTTTCTTCTTTCTCAACTAATTCACCATTTTTTATCTTCTCTTGCTTCCTTGCTTCCATTTCCTCATAATGACTTATCGCTTCTTTATTTGTTCTTTGAATCTGCCTTTCATAAGCATCGGAAAAAGAATCAAAAAGCGATGTCTCTTTGCTAGTTAATGTTACAGCTTTCGCAAGTTGTCTTTCTCGTTCTTCTTTTTCCTTCTTCTCTTTTAATTCTTTTTCAAGTAAATACTTGTATTGTGCCGCATCTAAATCATTTGAATATTCACCTTGCTTTGCACGCCCTAAACCTTCAAGCGCAAGCTTTTGAAATACTATTGTCTTTCCTACTAAATCTGATTCCTTTGCAGTATAATTAATATATTGCTTAGCATACTTATACGCTAATTCTTCATCTCCAGCTTGAAGTGCTGCCATAATCCCCTTAAATGGTGTTGGAGCCTTTTCTTCAGGATAATATGTTACATCCTCATTTGGATCGCCATACTTTGCAATAATCTTTTCAGAAGCGGTTAACTCTTTTTGCTCATTGCCAATATCATTATTTTGAAGAACATCTTTTTTAGATTCTTCATTTTTGACTAAGTCTTTGTTATTTTTATTATCTATATCATCTTTATCTTCAACATCTTTTTCTTCTTCTTTTACTCTAAAATATTCAAGTTCTTGTTGATTAGTAAGTTTTGATTCAGGTAAAAAAACGCTTTTTGCAGACCCTTTTTCAAAAAATGCTTTACTTTGCCCTGCATAAGAATTAGTAACAGTCAAAACAAAAATTATTAATATGTTGTAAAATATAGCTTTTTTCATTAAATTTAAAACCTAAGACTTTTGCCGTTCACATATCTTGCAAAAGACTTAAGTTGCTTCAAAAATTTTTAAAAAAATTTTAGATTTTTATCATCTTCATCTTTTATAATACGGAAAACTTTATTAAATACTTTAGAAATGCGATTCCATTAATGAATTTGTAAGAATTAACATTTTATAGGAAAATATCTAATAAAAATAGTATAATATAAGCAATAGAATATCTTACACCTATATTCCATTTACTGCTAAAGTCCAAATACCACTAACCTTCTTAAGAACGCCTGATTTTTGCTCATTTAAACTAGAAGTATAATACAAAATGTCATTTTCTTGAAATTTCTTTTTATAACTATCTGAAATTGATAAATTATTTAAAAAGACATCATTTCCAACGTTTAATTTATTAATTTCATCATCAGTTAACAAAAGCTTTTGATCATTATCAAATATCTTATACCATAAAATCATATCTTCTAGGTTTACTTCACTAATTAGCTTAGAATCTTTTACATCAAAAATTGACGTTTTTTCACGTCTTAATGTTTTAAGACAAGAAGGAACACCTAATTTCTCACCAAAGTCACGTGCAATTGAACGAATATATGTTCCTTTTGAACAACAAATTCTAAAACTAATTTCATTATCATTTAAATGTAATATTTCAAGAGAAAAAACCTCACCCGCACGTTCTTTCATTTCAAAATCTTCATTTTTTCTAAATTTATCATATGCACGCTTCCCATCAATTTTTATTGCGCTAAGTTTTGGGGGAACTTGAGTAATTTTTCCTAAAAATGAATCTCTAATTTTTAATATATCATTAAAAGTAAATTTAAAATCACTAGATTCCGACATTACATTTCCTGTAATATCATCACTATCAGTTTTTTTCCCAAGTAAAATTATACCTGAATAAACTTTTTTTGTATCAAGTACGAAGTTTGAAAGACGTGTTGCACTATTTATAGGACAAACTAAAAGTCCAGTAGCAAACGGATCAAGTGTTCCTGTGTGCCCTACCTTTTTAAAATTAAATTTCTTTTTTAGTTTAGAAACAACACTAGCGCTAGATACGCCTTCATCTTTGTCTATTAAAAAAAATCCTGAATTCATATAAAGACTATTATCAATCAAAATCTATATTATTTTAGCAACAATATCCTTTATCCTTCCTATAATCTTTTCAATTGTTGGTTCTTTAAAATCAGTGCTATCCTTATTTATCCTAGCAGCTGACGCTAAAATATGCCCTCCACCTCCAAAACTTGTTGAAATAGGAAGTGTTGAAATATTTTCATCTTTTCCTCTAACACTAAACTTAAAATAATCTTCTTGCTCATAAACAAGCACTGCAAGAATTACGCCTTGAATATCTCTTAACTCGCTTACAAGTCCTTCAAGATGTTCCTTAGTAGAGTCTAATTTTTTAAAATCATCAAGAGTAACATATGAAACTACAAATTTATCATTAAAAGAAAACTCCATTCTATCTAAAATAATTTTTAAAAGCTCAATTTTTTTTCTTGATTTCATGCTCCAAAGATTTGTACTAATATCATATGTTCTAGCTCCACACTCTGAAAGCTTCATCGCAACAAAAAAAGTATTTGGGGAGGTTTGAGAATATCTAAAAGAGCCTGAATCTGCACTAAGCCCTGCAAAAAGTGAATCTGCTATGCTAGGAGTAATTTTTAAATTAAGCGCATTAAATACTTCATACATAATTTCACAAGTTGCCATTGCATTTTTAATTACATAATTTAGATTTGAAAATTGTTCATTACTTTCATGATGATCAATACAAATTGAAAAAATATCTTCATTAATATCATTTAAAAGATTGTTACCAATTCGACTTTTGCTAGATAAATCACAATAAATAATAAGTTCTATATTTTTGTCTTTTGGAAAATAATTTATAACATCTATTCCTTTTTTCCGAATTCCTCTAAGAATAAACTCTAAATTATCAGGAACTTTATCTTCAAATACAACATAAACTTTTTTACCTATATTAATTAATCCTTCAGCAAGTCCACACGTTGAACCAAGAGCATCAGCATCAGGGGCAATATGTCCAATAATTACAATATTATTAACACTATAAATTTTTTCTTTAATTAAATTTAATGTCATTTTTTATCCTTTTTAAACATCTTAGAAATAAGCTTTGAGTATTTTTCAAAAATTACATTTCGTCTTAATTTTGATGTTTGATTAAGCATACCATTTTCTACGTTAAAACCAATCTTTAAAATTTCAAACTGTTTTATTCTTTCAAATGGTTTTAATTTTGATTTCTTCTTAATATAAGTGTTAATTTCTTGTTTTATTAAATCTCTTAATTTAACATCTTGAATCGTTACATTATTACTAGTCTTTAATTCATTAATTAATATTCCACACCTTTCAAGTGCTTCATCTGATGGCACAACAAGTGCACCAATACTGCTTTTATCTTGCCCGACAAGCACAATTTGGTCGATATAAGGGCTTTCTAAACAAGCTGCTTCAATAGGCACAGGCTCAACATTTTCGCCATTTGAAAGCACTATTGTTTCTTTTGCTCGCCCTATTAATACAAGATTACAATCTTTTGTGATAAAACCAAGGTCACCAGTATTAAACCATCCATCTTTAATAACTGCATCTGTAGCTTCCTTATTTTTATAATACTCTTTCATAACTTGTGGGCCTTTTACAAGCACTAAGCCCTTTTTATACATTCCAATATATTCAAAAGTATCAGGATCTACTATTTTAATCTTCGTTCCTTTTATAGGTTTTCCTGCACTACCTAAATAATTTGGTTCACTAGCTTTTCGCATTACAACTATTGGTGAAGTTTCTGTTAATCCGTACCCCTCTCTTAAATTTACACCAATAGCGTCATAAAATAACTGGTCTTTTATAGCAAGTGCTCCTCCACCTGAAATTGATAATCTAAAATTCAAACCGAAATCTTTTCTTACCTTTTCATACAAATATTTTCTTGCAATAAGATGAAGCGGTTTATAAAAAGAGCGAACAACTTTATGATATATTTTAGAGCGTAATTTATATTTTGTTTTCTTATTTGTTATTCTTCGTTCACTATACATTCTATGAATTTGATAACGAATGCTTAGTTTTACAGCAATATCAAAAAAGTAATAACGCCACCTAGAAGTTTGTTTTAATTTTTGATAAATTCCTATACGCATTGTTTCCCAAATTCTAGGAACTGAACAAATTAAATCAGGCTCATATTTTACTAAATCTTTTTTTAAGTTTACCAAATTTGTAAAATGGACATCTGCGCCACCTAAAAGCCAAGCATATTGAAGTGTCCTTTCGTATGCGTGCCAAACAGGAAGCATCTCTAAAGATTTCTCTTTTGGTTTTACATTAAGCCAAGTATCAAGTGAATAAACCTGAGAAAGCATATTTTTATGAGTAATTAACACTCCTTTTGGGTTACCTGTGGTGCCTGAAGTATAAGACATTGAGTAAGAATCATCTCTTAAAATTTTTGGTTCTTTAAAAGCGTATTCTTTACCTTTTAGGATAATATCATCAAAGGAATAAATTGGAGTTTGTAATTCATTAACATCTTTTTCATTAAGATTATTAATATTATCAAACATTAAAATTATAAATTTATGATTAAATTTATTTAATGTCGATTTTAATTTTTCAAAAGTTACCTTATTTTGTAGAATTACGCCGACGCTTTCACTATGTTCTAAAATATATTCAAGTTCATCTATTGGTACATTTATACCTCTAAGAGTGCTTATAGCACCATTTCTTGCAATAGCTTGGTCAATAATTACCCATCTTCCATTATTTTCAGAAAAAAGTGCTACAAAGTCACCTTTTTTAACGCCAAGAGATTGCAAACCACTTGCAAAATTATTTATATTATCTTCAAGTTCGCCATACGTTAAATTTACATTAGTGTAGTTATCAACAATTGCACGCAAATCTTTATATTCATTGATTTTAATTTTGAAATAATTAGTAAAAGATTCATAGTTGCTATAAAAATCATCTAACTCTTTTTCTTCAACTAAAATTTCTTTTGCTCTTTTTTCATTTAATCTATTTAATCGTTCTAATTCTAACTCAATATTATTTTCCATAAACTACTTATTTTAACAAAACCAAAAAAATAAAAAATATTATGATAAAAACTCTTTGAAATTTTTATACAACATCTGTAAGTTTACCTATAACTTTTTATTAAAAAAAGATGTTTTGATTAAAATAAGAAAAGTCATTCTAGTAAAAAAAGATTGTAAACAAGAACACTTAATATCAATTATTTCGATTACAATTATTAGTTGGCATTTATATATTAATTTTTGATATTTGAAATATTTTTTTTGTGAGTTATGATAATCATGGTTAAAAATATAAGTAAAAATAAAGGTGACAAAATGTGCTTAACAAGATATGTAAATCCATTTACAGATTTTGGTTTTAAAAAGATATTTGGAGCTTCAGCAAATCAGGACCTCTTAATTGATTTTTTAAATGAAGTCCTTAAATTAGAAGGGAAAGATAGGATTAAACACATAGAAGAACTTAACCCTGAGCAACTTGGATATTTAAAAGAGGACAGAGGCGCAGTATTTGATATTTATTGTAGAACCGAAAAAGGTGAATATTGCATAATTGAAATGCAAAAAATGAATCAGCATAATTTTTTTGAAAGATGCCTTTTTTATTCGACATTTCCAATAAGGCAACAAATAGGAAAAGGAAGTAACCCTTGGAGTAAAGAAAATTTAAAAATAAAAGTTTATATTGTAGGTGTACTTGATTTTATTTTCCAGCATGATGATAAAGTTGAAACTGAAATATATTTTCATGATGAGGTAAGGCATAGGAGATTTTATGATTCAGTAAAAATGATTTTTTTAGAGATGCCAAAATTTAATAAAACAATTGATGAATTAGAAACAAGATATGATAAATGGCTTTATGTTTTAAGTAATCTTTCAAGATTACCTAGAATGCCAGAAGCATTAAAAGATGCTATATTTGAAAAATTGTTTAAAGTAGCAACTGTTGCTGATTACTCAGATAGCGAGCAGATAACATATAATTTTGCTCAAAATAATTATATTGCTACAAAAGATGCAATAAATTTTGCCGAAGATGAAGGAAGAGAAAAAGGAAGAAAAGAAGGTAGAAAAGAAGGCAGAGAAGAAGGTAGAAAAGAAGGTAGAAAAGAAGGTAGAAAAGAAGGTAGAAAAGAAGG
>CAKMMH010000094.1 GCA_927798255.1 uncultured bacterium
TTTTATTTCTATTTTTTGTTTTAGTTTTAATAATTTTTCTTTTAATACATTTAAAATTTCTCTTTTTATTTTTACTTGATTCTTAGGATTTAAAAGTAGCATTTTGCTTTTAATTTTTTCAAAACGAAGTCTAAAATTAAGTACACTATGTTTAAATGCTTTTATTAACTTTTCTTCTAAATAAGCTTCATGTTCTCTATAAGGTAAAATAAACGAGCTTGGATCTTTAAATCTTTCTTTATATAGTCTTAATTTTTCTAATAATTCTTTTCTATCAGGAACAGCAATTTCAGCGGCACCAGTAGGAGTAGGTGCTCTATAATCTGATGCAAGGTCTGAAAGTGATACATCTGTTTCATGCCCGACAGCTGATATAACAGGAATTTTTGAAGCGTAAATTGCACGTGCTACAATTTCTTCATTAAAGCACCAAAGGTCCTCTAAGCTTCCTCCCCCTCGTCCTACAATTAGCACATCAACATTTTTAAGTTTATTAAATTTATTAATTGCATCAGCAATTTCTTTTTCTGCCCCTTTTCCTTGTACTCTAACATCAATTAAATACACTTGGCAAATTGGCATTCTTTCTTTTATTTTGTACATTATGTCATGTATTACTGCTCCTGTAGATGATGTAACAACCCCGATTGCTTTTGGAAAAAAAGGCAAAGGTCTTTTTCTACTTTCATCGAAAATCCCTTCAGCTTCAAGTTTCTTTTTTAAAGCTTCATATTTTTTCTTTAAATCCCCTTCTCCTTGAAGCTCCATTTTGCTTACAACAATTTGAAAGCGCCCTGATTTATTATAAAGGCTACATCTTCCAACACACACGACTTTATCCCCCTCTTTAGGTTTAAAATCCATAGAGAAAGTATAAGTTTTCCACATAGCACAAGAAATCTGCGATTCTTCATCTTTTACTGTAAAATAAATATGTCCAACACTTGAAAATTGGATTTGCGAAATTTCCCCCTCAAAAGAAATACTTTCTAAGGTATTTTCTAATACATCATTTATAGCTATTATTAAATCTGTAACACTCGAGAATTTAAACATTTTTTAATTAATTATTTATATTCTTTAATCCGATATTTATTATATGGGAAAATTAACCACGAATAAATATAGCATAAATTATGACCTTGAATTTATCAATACTAAAGAAAATGCTCTTAAGGCGCTTTCTGTAACTACAGTTATTTGGAATGTTTCTTTAATTATAATTTTTTTAATGCTTTTTATACAAGAACAAAAAAAGATTAATTATCCTTTAAATTTCAATTTTTTATTCTGTTTTATATTAATATTATTAAATTTCTTAATTGTTACAAAAAGGCACTTTCTAATTTTCTTTATAAACAAGATACAAAGATTAAATGAAACAAAGGATAATAAGCTTACTATAATTTCAATTATCGGATTACTTTTATTTACCACAATTTTAGGAATATTTAATACTCTTTCTGAAGCACATAAACTAAAAAGCCAATATATAATAAATGCAATTCTTATTATAGGAATAATTGTAGGATTTTTAGTTAAATCAAAAAGTGTAGCAAAGGCTATTTTAAAACAAATTACACTTCGTGATAAGGAAAACAAAAAACAAAAACTTCAAAAATATCATGATTCCTTATTAATTGTTAATAATCTTCCAACAGTATTTGCAATTATAATTTCATTTATTATTGTAACATCAAAAGCACTAACTGAGTTTGATTGTATTATTTTATATTTATTTAATGTATTAACATTTTTCTTAGCTAAACCTCAAAAACAATATTTTTTGCAATATTGTCCAAAATGCTTTCAAATTCGCTCTTTAGGACTTTCTGCCTATTCATATTGCCCAAATTGCAAAAGAGAGGAATGGAATAATACGGATAATAACGAGAAGAACAAAGAAGATAAAAATAATAATAAGAAAAAATAGCTCAAATTTTTGCAATTAATTAATTAAAAGAATAGAATAAATCGAATTTCAAAGGATAAGGTAACCCCATGCTGTGTCAAGAATCAGGCATAGGGAAAATGACATGAGGAAATAAGTAGCTTTATGATTTTAGAATTTACAAAAGAAAACATAGAATTTTGTGCGAAGAAACTAAAAAACGGTGATATTGTATCGTTTCCGACAGAAACTGTGTATGGACTTGGAGCTAATGCATTAAATGAAAATGCAGTAAAAGAAATTTATAGACTTAAAGGGCGTCCTAGCATTAATCCATTAATTGTTCATATTTATGATATAAATCAAATTGACGAGTTTTGTATATTAGAATCATTTCAAAAAGAATTTTTAGAAAAATTAAAAGTGTTTTGGCCTGGGCCACTTTCTTTAGTGCTTCCAAAGAAAAATATTATCCCTGAGATTGTAAGTGCGGGGAAACCTAGTGTTGCTATAAGAATGCCAAAACATGAAATTGCACTTTCACTTTTTAAAGAAACAAATCTTCCAATAGCAGCACCTAGCGCTAACATTTCTGGTTTTTTAAGCCCGACAACTGCTTATCATGTAGATGAAGCATTTAAAAAATTTGATGTTCCGGTTTTAAATGGTGGAAGTTGTAATGTAGGACTTGAAAGCACAGTGCTTTCTCTTTTAAAAGAAACTCCTATTATTTTAAGGCATGGATTTATCACAAAAGAAAAAATTGAAAAAGTTTTAGGAATAGAAATTATTGATGGCACCCAAAATAAGAATACACTTCCTAAGGATATTTTATCTCCAGGGATGCTTTTAAAACACTACTCTCCTCATACTCCTTTATATTTAACAAGCGAAAAATTACCTAAAAGTAAAAATGCAGCTTATATTTCATTTAAAAATAATGAGGGTGAAATTCAAGATAATTTAAAAAATAAATTTAAAACAATCGAATTTTTAACAAGCAATAAAGAAACCATAGCCAAAAACCTCTTTTACATATTACATAAATTAGATAGAATGAATTTTGATTATATAGTAATTGATTCATGTGACAATGAAGGCCTAGGTCTTGCTATTATGGATAGAGTTACTAGAGCAACTAATAAATAAAATGGAGTGCATCTTATGGAATCAAAAATTTATGATGTTATAATTAAAGAGCTTGTAAGTCATGGAGATGAGAGAGGATTTTTTAGAGAAATTGTAAGATGTACTGATGATGTATTTAAAGATGCAAAATTTGGTCAACTTTCTCATTCGCATATGATAAAAAACACAGTAAAGGCTTGGCATTATCACAACATCCAATTTGATTTCTGGTATATTCCAACAGGGCTTGTAAAAGTAATTTTATATGATGACAGAGAAGAAAGCCCTACATATAGAGTGCATCAAGAATTTACAGTTGGTGATACTTTAACTTATCCCGAAGCAAAAGCTTTATGCATTAGAATTCCAACAGGAGTTCTTCATTCTTGCAAAGTATTAAGTGAAAGTGCAGATTTATTCTACATAACATCTGAAACATATAACCCTCAAGATGAAGGACGTTATCCATATAACAACAGCCCATATAAATATGATTGGGGAGAAAATGTAATAGTTGTTCCAAATGATACAAAAAGAACAATTCCTAGTAATGAAAGAAAAAAGATAAAAATATAAATGGAAGAATATCAAGTTTAAGGTAACACCACATAACTTCAGGATTCAGAGTTCAAGGAGCAAAATTCAGAAAAAAACCACGCGGTTTCGAGTTATATTCGGCATAAGTTCGCCTACTCCACTTCGTCTCTCTTAGTTTTCCGCCATTAAATATTTTGACTTTGGAACTAATTTTAACTTTCCAAGTTTATAATAATTATCCTTTACTCCTAATCTTTTTAATTTTCTCACATGAACCACATATTTATAATCTGCATCATGCGTATCTATATGTTTATTAATTGAATCACCATCAAACTTTTCTAAAGTAATAATATTTTTATTAATATTACTTCTCTCTAAAATTGTTTTTGGCGTTACAATTTTTAAACTTGGAATACTATTTGTCGGAGTATAACTTTTTAAAATAGTTGGAGAGAAAATTTTTGGTAATGTATTTGTATAACTTGGTGTATAAGTAAAAGAAAAACTTGGAGTAATGGTATTTGTGTTTGTTGCTGTATCTTCTCAAATGTTAGTAGGCGTAAAGGTTTTTGTAAAAGTGTTACTGTAAAAGTTTCTGTTAATGTATAAGTTTGCGTAACAGTATTTGTGTTTGTATTAGTCAAAGTAAAAGTTAGCGTAAATGTGCTTACTATTTCACAATATGTATCATTATCCCCGAGGCATTTTATACCCCCTATTCCATTATCACCTGTACATTCCTCATCAATAGAAAACCCCTCATCAATTTGGCCATTGCAATTATCATCTAAAGAATTACATATTTCATAATTAAGCGGTGATTCGATAGCTTCAGCATTACATAAGCTCTCCCCATCTAATTTATCTTCCGCGCAATAATACTCACCTTCGTCCCTATATCTTCCTAATCCATCGTAACAAATAGTACCTATTAAATTATAATCTTCATTTTCACAGCAATTAGGTGTTGCATCTTTATCAAAACCACACTTGGGTTGTCTAGATTTCCAAAAAACCATACGCACCTTCTACTAAACAATTATCTAAAAGTCCATTTGAGCAAGACGTCCCAATTAATGACGCATTCCAAATTTTTAAGCAAATATTTGAAAAATCAAGCTCGCCTTCACTTCCTGTATTAAAAATTTCAACTGGTGCCATTTCAATATCACTTGTTTCGCTTCCAACTTGCGGACTAGTACCCCCAAAAAAGTGCTCCAATTTCTTTTAGCCCACAAGTATGCGCATTATTTAAAAATGAAAAATTAAATCCATCACCAACTTTTTGTGGCAAAAGGATTGATAGTTCATCACTATTTACGCCAACTTGCCCCTAGGCATTGCTTCTAAAGCAATAAAGCTCTCCTGTAGTTTTTACGGCGCATGTATGATTTACTCAAACACTTATATTTGATACATTTGTTAAAAATTTTTAAGGTATATTTAAAATTTAATTATCCCCTAAGCCAATTTTTCCATTTTCATTTTTTCAAAAACAATACAACTCATTATCAAAAGTCACAGCACAAATATGATGTTAGCCAAGAGATACATGAGATACTCTATCTATTACCTTGTGTATAGATTTTAGATTTTTTAAAAACATTTAATTTTAAATTATTGTTAGAAATTATGTGTTTAATAATACTTGTAATCTTTATCAAAATATTAGCTCATATAAAAAATACACCACTAATATTTTGATTCAAAAACGAAACTAGCGTAACTTAACAAAGCTAGAGAATTATATATTAATTTTAACAATTAGCTTGATTTTTATCTATATTCTTTCTATCTAAAAGCCCCACACCGTTCTTAGCAATTAAAATTAAGCCATAAACTACAAATACAAAATAGTGTGAAAGATGAGAAACTATCGAGTAAGTAACAGCTGTTTCTTTAGGTTCTGAGCAAAGAGCAAAAGCAGCAATACATGCAACTTGAAACACTCCGACAAATCCTGGCACACTTGGTGCTGCGACTGCAAACGCGATGCAAACAACAACAGCTAAAGCTAATTTTAACGATGGTGCATCATAGAATAAAAACAAAAATGCGTAATAGAACCCTACGGTTGAGATCCAAACAAGTGCTGAATAAAGAGTAGTTATTATAAAATTTTTAGGTTTTTTAAGTGGTTTTACGCCTTCAATCACTTCATTTACGATAGATTCTAATTTTGAAAATAATTTTTTAGGAAAGAATTTTTCAAAAAAGTAAAAAATCTTAAGAAGAAATTTCTCATAAAATATTGCAAGTACTATAAATGTAAAAATTGCGATTGCTAGAATAACTAAAAGTGGCGCTCCTTTATATATCCATGAATCCTTTGGAACATCTATTACTAAAAGCATTACAGCAAAACACATAAGAGCCATTATTAAATCAAAAAACCTTTCTGTTACGATTGAAACAAACGTGCTTGGATATGAAAGTCCTTCTTTTTTACATAAATAAAGAGGTCTTAAAAATTCCCCTGCACGCCCTGGAAGCATATAAGTCGTAAAATTTCCAAATTGAATTGCGTTAAAACGAGCCAAAAAGCTAGTGTGAATTCCAAGTAAATATTCCCATCTTAAGGCTCTTACAACATAGTGAAAAAGGAAAACTAGAACTGCTGGAATAATATAATACCATCTATCTTTTACTGCTTCAAAAGACGTGCCAACTTCTTGCCAATTAGTGCTTTTATAAATCCAATAAATAAGTCCACCACTTATTAAAAAACTTAAAATCAATTTAAAACTTTTTGAATTAAACATACTATTATCCCAAAAACACATGGTAATTGCGTATTAAAAAAACATATGTTTATATTTTATAGTAATATTAAGCAATTAACAAGGTAGAAGGTTTGAAGATAAAAATCTTAAAAGAAGCTAAATTCGCAAATCTGAGCATTTTAGGCACGCATTTATAGTTTTATTTTTAGGGGGCAATATTTTTAAACTATAAAATACATGCAGAGAAACTAAATAATAAAAAAATACTAAATTAATTTTAAACAGCCGCCTTAACTCTTTGAGCTTTTTTAGCTACAATTAATTTTTGAGCAAGTCTTTTTAGTAAGTTCTCTTGCTGTTTCCTAAAATAATCTTCCTCTCGAAGATATCCTTTTGATTTTAAATAGAAATTTTTTCTGTTGTCATAAAAGCCTCTTTTTAAAGTAAAATCTTATTTTACTCATAATTCTGGGCTTTTATGATTTTTGCTTTAAGAAATTTTTGATTATTTAAACTGCTTTATCGACACGAGGTTTCTTATCTTCCTCTCTTAACTTCTT
>CAKMMH010000095.1 GCA_927798255.1 uncultured bacterium
ATCTTTTGATATCAATTCAATTTTGCAACATTCATTTCCTATTGCTTTTTCATCTGATGAGCAACAAAATAGTAAATTTGCAGTTGCTCTTTCTTTAGGACAACAAAATCCTCCTATATTCACACAGTTGCTAGAACAGCATAAGCTTAAACTCTCACTTGCACAATAAGTGTCACCAACGCAACAATTATCACCACAAGGCATTCCTTCTACACAAGGAGGTTGGGGAGTCGGTGTTAAATGTGATTCTGTAACCGCAATTCTAAATAAGCTATCATGATAAGATTTTAAAGCTATACCTTCTGTCTCACTTGGTAATAAACTAAAAATTCCTCTTTTGTATATACCTGTTTCAACTTTTATTACTCCACCTTCTAATATCAACTGTCTTAAAGATGGAGAAGAATCAGATTCATCTATCTCTTTTATCTCTAGATAACTTTGGGACTCATCGCTATTTAATGATTTACCTAAAGACTTAGTCGATAATAAACTATCTTCATTAGTTTTAAATCCTGGTAAAAGAACAGCTATTTTTGCTAGACAAGGTGTTTGTTCTTTTAAATCAAAATATTTGTATGATACTTGCTCATTTGTTATAACATCCTCACTTAATGCAATGTTATATGCTGTAAGCCAAAATTTACATATTGGAGCACAGTCACTAGTCTTCTTATTACATAATTCATTTATGTCACTTTGTTTAAAATTTTTAACTTCTTCGCAAGAGTTTATTACATCTTTAATACACTTATTTTTATTTTGAGCAATTTCATGAGGGGTAATATCTAAAACAAACACATTTGGTGAATTTTCAACTTTTTTAACAAGTGTTAAAGTTTGATTATCTAGTGAAACTTTCTGAAATCCTATAATTCCAAGTTCTATAAGAGAAATTGTGATTAGAAAAAAAATAGATAATGCAAGAGCAAATTCGATGATTGTGCTACCATTAATTTTTTTTAGCATAGTTAAAATCCTATCAAGCTAGACATTATTAAAATGTTAAATGTTACTTTGAAACTAATATGAAAAACAAAAACTACCTTCTACAGATTTTACAATAAATCAGAGAAATTAAAAGAGTTGTTGTTATAAAATGATTAAATTTTTAGGTTACACTAACATTGAAGTTTAATAAGATTTTTAGTATATTATGGAACATTATTGATTATATCAATTAAACATAAGGAATTAAAGTTATTATGCGAGTATCAAGAATTGAAATTTTTGGATTCAAGTCCTTTATGGATAGGACTGTCTTATCGTTAGGAGGGGGGTTAACTGGTGTTGTTGGACCGAATGGCTGTGGAAAATCAAATATCGTAGATGCTGTAAGATGGGTGCTTGGAGAAACTCGCGCAAAAAGTTTAAGAGGTGCAAATTTTGAAGATGTTATATTTAACGGTACAGATAAACTTCGTCCTTTAGGGCTTGCTGAAGTTACTCTTACCGTGAAAGCAAAATCTGAAAGTTTTTTTGATGAAATGCTTCCAAGTTTATTAAATGACGAAGTTGCAGAATCACTTGCAAATATTGATGAAGCACAAAAAGAATTAGACAAGGTAATGCCTCTAGAAAAAGAAGTTAATTTAAAAAATGAGGCTTTAAAAGATGAAGTAAATGATAATAGCACTCCAAGATTAAGCGTTGTAGTAGATAACACAAAACCAAAAGATGAAGTAAAAAAAGAAGAACAAAAAGAAAATGAAGAAACAGTTAAAATCGTTCAAGATTTAGATACAGAACTTGAAGATGTTATGAAAGAGGCAGGAGCTCATGTAAGTCCTGATTTAAATAATAACGTTGAAAATAATAATGTTACTAATGTGTCTTTAGAAGAAAATCAAAAAGATTGTGAAAACGCCAATGAAAATAATGGTGAAAAAGAGAGTTTAAAAGAAAACGCAAAAGATAACTCTATGGCACTTCTTTCAAGATTTTCTTGGCTTAAAGCTACAAGAGAAGTACAAGTTACAAGAAGACTTTATAGAAGTGGTGAGTCTGAATATTTTATAAATAGAGTGCCTTGTAGATTAAAAGATTTAAAAGAACTATTTAGAGCTATAGGAATTGGAGCTAGAGCTTATACAATTGTTGCTCAAAATGAGGTGACAAGAATCATTACTGCCAAGCCAGAAGAAAGAAGGCAAATGCTTGAAGAGGCAGCAGGTGTGCTTGGCTTTAGAGATAAAATAGTATCTGCAAATAAAAAGTTAGAAGAAACTTTAGTAAATGTCTCAAGATTAGATGATATAATTAAAGAAGTTTCAAGAAATGTAAATAGCTTAAAGCGTCAATCTCAGCGTGCAATTGATAGACAGGGACTTGAAGATAGGTTAAAAGAAGTTGACTTCATTTTATACAAAGATTCTTATGCAAATAATTGTAAAATTAAAGCTCAGCTTGATTCTCAAAAAGCAGGATTAAAGGAAGAAGAGGTAGTTTCAAAAAATGGCGTGGATGTTGTAAAAATTGAAGAAGAAGCATTAAGACTAAGCATGCTTGAGCTTGATAGCGAGGGAGAGCAATACAGAATAAAAATAGATTCTATTAAAGAAGAATTAAATAGGAGAGAAAGAAAACTAATAGAGCTTCGTTCAAAATTAAAAGAAAGATATGTTAGGAAAGAGTCTTTAGAGCTTGAAAATAAAAGACTTAATGAACGAAAAGAAATGCTTTCGAAAAGAAGATTAGATGCTTCTAATGATTTTGAAGTATTAGAAGACGAACAAAATAAATTAAAGGCTGAGCTTCAAAGCATCGAATCAATAGGGGATAATGATTTAAAAGCAGCATCTTTACTTGTTGAAGAAACAAGGACAAAACTTCGTGAAAAAGAAAGAGAGTTAAAAAAGGTTAATGATTCATATATTTCAATAAAAGCTCGCCTTGAATCAATTGAAGAGCAATTGATTGCGGCTTCTCCTGTTTCGCAATTAAAAAAGACCCTTGGAAATCATGGTGCTTCAAATGAATTCTTAAATCAAGCTAGAAATACAAAATTATTTTTAGATGGAATTTCAATTCCTTCAAGATACGCTAAAGCACTTCAAGCAGTACTAGGCGAAAAAACTGAATTTTTGGTATCAAAAGAGCCACAAAAATTAATTTCATCTTTTAGAAAGATGTCTGCTAACTCAAATAAAAAGGGGTTAGGTATAGGAATTTTTAAAGAAACTGGTATTAGTGAAGATATAGCATCTAATATTATAAGGAAAGAAAATATACCATTTCCTTTAATTTTAGATTTAATGCAGATTTCTTATGAAGTTTCAAAATCAGCATGCAATATTTTAAAAAATGTATATGTTGTAGATACAATAGAAGAAGGATTAGCGTTTTTTGAAAATAATAATAGTAATAATTTTGATGATGTAATATTTGTAACATTAGATGGTGAATTAATAACATCTTATAGTTTTTATTCTTTAAAACACGAAGGCGGACTTGTCCAGTTAAAATCAAAAAAAGAAGAATATCAAAGAGAATTTGATGTGCTTTCAATCGAGCTTGCAAGATTAACACAAGAAAAAAATGTGTTATTTGAAGATGCTAAAAAGGCAGAGTTCGGCTATAAACAAGCTCTTGATGAAGTAAGGAAAAGGCAAGGGCAAATTAGAGAAATAAGTAATAAGCTTGCAAACGCTAAAGGGCGTTACGAATCACATAAAAGATTAGTTTCTCAGCTTGATTATGATTTAGAAAAATTAAATTCTCAATTCACAGATATCCAAAAAAGAGGTGAAGCGTTATTTTTAGAAATAGATGATATAACTAAAGAGTTACAAGAATCTGAAAATAGTGATGAAAAAGAGTTACGAGATGAGCTAGTTTCTTTAGATAATAAGTATAAAGAATTAAATGTAGCAAGAAATGAAAAAAGAAAAGAGCTTTCAGATTTTAATTCAAGACTTGATGAGGCAAGAAAGCGTTATGATAATGCAATGAGAGCAAGTAATAAGCTAGAGCTTGATCTTCAAAGAGTAACAATTGAGCTTGAAAATATTAAAAAGAATGTTATCGAGAAATATTCAAGAGAAGAGTTTGAAGAAAATATTTTATCAAATGAAAATTACGTAGCATTGGAACAAGAAGAGAGGTTTAATTTACGTTCAGAGCTTGAAAAAATTAAAAATAGGATTTTAAGAGAAGGGCCTATCGATCCAACTGCGACTGAAAAATATCAAGAGGAAAAGAAGAGACTTGAAGATCTTGAGAGTCAAAAAGTAGACCTTGAGAAGGCGGTTGCTATTTTAAAGAAAACAATCGATAGATTAGTTGAAACTTCACAAGTAAGATTTATAAATGTATTTATGAAAGTAAGAGAGCATTTTTCTATGCTTGCTCCAAGACTTTTTGGTGGAGGGTCGGCAGATATTGAGCTTAGCGATCCAAATAAACCATTAGAGTCAGGTGTTGATATTATTGCAAGGCCTCCAGGAAAGAAGTTAAAGAGCTTAGAGCTTCTTTCAGGTGGAGAAAAGACGCTTTGCGCAATAGCGTTAATCTTAGCTACATTCTTAGAACGTCCTAGCCCGCTATGTATTTTAGATGAGGTTGACGCACCTTTAGATGAAGCTAACTTAATGAGATTCTTAACTCTTATTAAGGAATTAAGCGAAAAGACTCAAGTTATAATGATTACTCATAACAAGCAATCAATGATTGCAAGTAAAGAACTTGTAGGAGTAACAATGCAAGAGCCAGGAGCAACGAAACTTCTAAGCGTATCACTTGAAGAAGCTATAAAAGAGGCTGTATAAAAATATGCTATCACATAATTTAAATTCGTTTTTCGAAAAAGTTTTGCCTTATATTGATAATAGTGAAAATCTAATAGAAATAGTTTGTGCTATAATTATTATTTTTGCTATGATTTTTGTATCAAAGCATAAAGGGGCATGTAATTGCAAAAATAAAAGTTGTGATGTTAAAGCTAGTTTATATGGAAGGCTTCGAAAGAGCCGAGAAGGCTTTCTTTCAAAAATTAATGATATATTTTCAGGTAATTCTGATAGAGAGTCTATTTTAAATGACTTAGAAGAGCTTTTAATTTCCTCAGATGTTGGCGCTGAAACCTCCATGTTTCTTTGCAATGAGTTAAAAGATGAATTTAAAACAATTAATAATGAAAATAAACAAGAAGTCATTGGCTCATTAAAAAATAAAATTATAGATATTCTTGGTGATGATGAAGAAATTAAATTTTCATCTGACACGAAAGTCATAATGGTAGTTGGAGTAAATGGCGTAGGGAAAACGACAACTATTGCAAAACTTGCTGATAAATGGATAAAACAAGGGAAAAAAGTATTACTTGTGGCGGGGGATACTTTTAGAGCAGCAGCTTCAGAACAACTTGCTTTTTGGGCTCAAAAAGTTGGCGCAGATATTGTTAAAGGAAAAGAAGGAGACAAACCATCAACTGTTGTTTTTGATGCGATGAAGAAAGTTAAAGAACAAGCCTTTGATGTTGTTATTATAGATACCGCAGGAAGACTTCATAATAAATCAAATTTAATGCAAGAATTGTCAGGTATTCAAAATGCAGTAACAAAAAATATCAATAGAGACATAGATGAGGTAATTTTAGTAGTAGATGGCACAAGTGGTCAAAATGCTCTAATGCAAGCAAAAGAATTTAATAATGTAGTAACGCTTACAGGTCTTATTATTACAAAGCTTGATGGTACGCCAAAAGGGGGAATTTTAATTGCTATTAAGAGAGAGCTTAGAACTCCTGTTTATTATATTGGTATTGGTGAAGGGAGTGAGGATTTAATCAATTTTAATGCAAAAGATTTTGCAAGTGCATTATTAGATGCTACTAGACCTACAGAAAGAGAAGGTATAAATAGTAAAAAGCGAAAGTCGTTTGAAAATGTAATGTGATACATTTTATTATATAATTATAATTATTTTAGCTCTTATGTTTTTTAATCAGAGTTATGTCTTAGAAAGTGATTCTTGTAATATAGCAAATATCTATGATGATTTAGGTGCCACATTTTACCTTACGACTCACAAAAATTTTATAATATGATGTTAAGTTGTAAAAATTCATCTAGTAGCACAAAGGATGTAAAGTTAAATTTTGTTACAAATGATAGTATTACTCCTTATACAATTTCAATAAAGAAATATTCGTATATAAATAAATACATAAGAGATATATTAAAAGAGCTTAATATTTCTAAAAATCAAGGGCTATTAAGCATTGAAAGAGATGAGAATATTAACTGTTACTATAAAGGAATAGGAGTAGGTACTGAATTTTATGAAGATGATATTAAGAGTGCAGAAAGTTTTATTATAGATAATGTAAACTTGTTTGACTTACAAAAGATGGTTCATCATTACCTTATTATTTATAATTTAGGTTTATAAGATGAAGAGTTTCAAGTTGAAAGTTATTTAGATAATGGAACGCTTGAAATTAGTAAAAGTGTGCAATGAAAAAAATGAGTGTTTTCCAGATGAGTCAAAAGATGACACTGTAGAGGGGATGTTTAAGCTTGCAAAGATTATTGAAGCTTACTACGGAATAGAAAATGAGGATAGTAAAAATAAAGAAAATAATGAAATTAAGCAAAATATGATGTCGGTAAAGATTTTCAAAGTGATAAGAAATATTTTTTAGATAATTAGTGTTTTTTTTATTCTTTACATTAGTTAATTGTTTATTTAAAATTATTACAGTTTTGTTGTCTCGAGTCATTTTTCTTATCTATTTAACAC
>CAKMMH010000096.1 GCA_927798255.1 uncultured bacterium
TAATGGTATCTTCAAATGTTTGTGCCGCAAGATTAATTGAATATGTAGGCATAATTTTAGGTCCACTTTGCTCATTTATTGATGAGAAATTGAGCTTTTCGTTTAACTTGAATTCAAGAATATTTTTTAAATTATCGCCTAAGCATAGTATATATTTAAAAATACTTAAATCTTCAAAATCATCATCTGATACTTTTAAAAAATAAATATCCTTTTCAGTAAGTTTCATTCCATTTTGAATTATATTTTTCAAAAACTCACTATCATCACTAAAAAAAGTATCTAAGAGATCTCCTATAATCAGTATATTTGAATTTTTATTTCCCCAACTTGTTTTGCATTTAACATTTTCATTATTGATATTTTTGGCTTCGTTATTTTTATCAAAATGTGTCATATCCTTAGCTAACATTTCACTTGGAACACCATCTTGATAAAGCCCTCGTACAGAATCAAGTGCATTCAATATTTCAGTTATATCTAATAAATCTAAAACATCGTTCATAATAATTAAAAACTTTTTATATAAAATATGGGTTTGTTAATTTTTCATTTTTAATTGTTGTATTACCTCCATGTCCTGGATATACAATAGTATCATCTGGTAAAACAAAAAGTTTTTCTTTAATACTTTTTAATATTGCCTCATAATTACCACCTATAAAATCAGTTCTCCCCACAGAACCTCTAAAAAGAGTATCACCTGAAATCAAAATTTTGTTATTTTCATTATAAAATGAAAATCCCCCCTGCGTGTGCCCTGGTGTTGCAAGTGCTATAAATTTTTCTTTTCCAAGTGAAATTTGCATACTATCTTCTAAAAAAACATGTGGTTCAGGTGAATTTTCACAAGTTTCATCAAAAATTTGTACTGCAAACATCATTTCTTTTACACCTTGTCTAAAATTTTTCTCATTTTCAGCGCCAAAGAGCTTAGCGTCTTTAAAGTGTTTTAAAATGTAAGAAACCCCACCACAGTGGTCAAAATGTGAGTGAGTAAGTAAGATTTTCTCTAATTTGAGCTTATTATTTTTTATAAAATCGACAATCTCGTTTGAAATACCACCAGGATCAACAACTAGCGCTTCCTTTGTTTCATCACACCACAAGACTCTCGCATGTTGCATAAGACATGTTACATTTATATTTTTGATATTTATCATGAAATTATTTTTATTTTTTAATCATATTATGTTAAAATTATTGTAAAATTACCATAACTTAAATTGAAGAAATTTACTAGTGTTATAAAAACTTATTATATATGGCATTAAATCCCGAAAAAGAAAATAAAATTACAACGTTAGAAGGGGCTAAAAATATTTTAGATAGCAGTATAAAGCCAAATAACGTGAATTCTCAAAGCACTAATCGCTCAACTAAAACAAAAATTCAAAAAACTACCAAAACAGTTTTAAGTAAGGCTGAGCTATCAAAAGTAAAAAAACAAATAAAAGTTGAAAAAGTTAATGATGATTTAGAAGGACTTGAAAGACTTCAAGAAGAAATGAAACTTGGATTTAATAATCTTATAAAAAAAATAATAGACAAAATAATTGAAATGTTTGCTACCTTCTTTAAAAAATTCCTTCCCAAATACATAGCAAAATATATGGATAACAAAAAATCTCAAAAAGAAAGAGAAGAGTTGATGAAGCAAATTCAAAAGAAAAAAATTGAGATGAAACCTAAATTAAAATAAATTTCTTTAAGGTATCTGGCTCTTAAGTTTCTACCTTTTTATTATTTTCTTTTTATTATTTTTAACTACAAATCAATTCTAGAAATTTTCACAAAACCAATTACCAATTTTTCTAAAAATTTTCATTGGACCATCATCTTTTGTTGGGGTCTGTCTTAAATAGCTATAATTTGAATTTGCTAATTTTAATAATCCACTAATCGTAGCATATTGAGGATCTTTTATTAAATCCGCAAGTCCACCTATTTCTCTAACTGTTGCTATTCTAGCTGGTGCATCAAACACAGCTTCAGCAAAAGCATCGATACCTCTTAAATTCGCAATTCCTCCACAAAGAACGACACTAGTAATTGGAAAATTACAATTCCTTTCCACTCTATCTTTCACATCTTTAAAAATATCTTTAACTTTACTTTCAATCATCTCAGAAATGGTTCTTGTTGAAACCTCCGTGCGTCCTCCTACTCCATTAAAGCTAATATCAATCATTTTTTTAGAGAAACTTCCAGAATTTAACGAATATGATTTTTTGATATTTTCAGCCACAGCAATTGGAGTTTTTAAATTTACAGCAAGTGCGGAAGTTATATTATTACCAGCATTTGCAATTACATCTATAAATTGTACTGCGCCATCCTTATGAACAATAACATCAGTAGTTCCAGCTCCAATATCTAACAAGAGGACTCCTAACTCTTTTTCATCATCTCTTAACACAGAAGCAGAAGATGCAACAGGAGAAACAATTAAATTTTTAACCTCAGAACCACTTAAATTGATACATTTAATAATATTTCTTGCGCAAGTGGCTCCAACAGTTACATTATAAACTTTTGATTCTAATCTCACGCCAGAAATGCCTATAGGATCTCTAACTCCGTCTGTACCATCGACTATAAATTCTTGAGGAAGGGAATGTAAAAGCTCTCTTGTTGATTCGATTTTTATAGCAGCACAGCTTTGTAGTGCCTCATCAACATCATGTCTATCAATTTCATTTCCTCTAACTTTCACAAGTCCATTACCAGGAGCGCCTTCTATATGAGTTCCAGATATAGAACAATATACATTTTGAGCTTGCATGCCAGCCATATCTTGAGCATCAGAAATAGCAAGTCCAAGGGCTTTAAGAGTATCATTTATATTAATAACGACCCCCTGTTTTATCCCTCTTGAAGGTGAGCTAGCGACTCCCATTACTTGCACTTGGCCATCTACTTGAGGAACACCAATTGCAACCTTAACTTCATATGAACCGATATCTATAGCTGTCAAAACTTTTTCTTTTGCCATTTACAAGCTCCTTAAATACTGCTAAAAATCAAAGCCTATTTCTTATAATAAACACGACTTAAAATTTCTGCAATCCATAGAATTCAATAATATAGGAAATTTCTTTAAACAAAATTCTATTTAAGGACCCCAACTTTTGTATATGCTAAATCAATTTTTGACATATTATTTATTTGAGTACCCAACTTATTGACCAATGCGTTAAATCTCTTAAGTTCTGTATCAACCCACTCATCACCTTTTGATAAATCTAAAACAACGACTGGCTTAATCTCTAAAAATTTTAGCTCGACTTCCCCAGATGGTATGAAATACATAAAGTTTATAGTATATGGTATATAAGTCTTAATATTCTTTAAAAAATTAGCTATATATATTAGTCTTGAATTTAACGTTTGCGAGCTATCAAGCCCATTATCAATACCTGAAATAACAGGTAATGTATTAAAAAAGTCCCAATTTACTAACATATTTTTATCATTTGTGAGATAAGAAAGCATTTTCCCTTCATCTGAAATAACTTGAATTTTGTCATCATTTAATTTGACTAAATAAAAAGGATTTTCTTCCTTGATAGCAATATTTAATTTATTAAAACCTTCTAAAGAACTTGGAAAGATCTCTACTTCCTTAACAAATGGAAGTTTTCTTATTTGATCCCTAATATTTGATTTATTTAAATACCAATAAAAAACATCGGTTCTTTTCTCAAATTTACTAAATATCTCATCATTACTTGTAAACTTGTTTCCTGATAACACTAACGATACTGAAACGTTATTTTTTAAATAAATATACAAGAATACAAAGCTATTTACTAAAATTATTAAAATAAAAGTCCCAAAAACTTTATATCTTTTTTTCATTAACACCCCTTAAAAGATAAAACTGAAGAAAATAAAACTAAAAAATCACGACTTCTGTTTCAAGATTAATATTAAATTCTTTTAAAACTTTCTCTTTTCCGATATCAATTAATTTTTTAACATCACTGCTAGTAGCTTTCAATGTATCATTTATAATCCAATTTGCATGGACTGTGGAATACATAGCTCCTCCTTCTCTCGTCCCTTTAAGCCCTACTTTATCTAAAAGCATTCCAGCTGGTGCTTCAGCACTTGGATTTTTAAAAATACAACCGCAAGATGCGCCTTTTGGTTGAGTTCTCTGACGAAATTCTTTATTTTCTCTAATTTTTGAAGAAATCTCCGCCTTGTTTTTACTTATAAGACAAAAAGCCGCGCTAGTTATAACTGAATTTTTTGGGATTTTTATTTGTTTTGGAATAATTTCAAGTTTATCCTTATTAATTATTTGCAAGTCACCATTTGGCATACAAATTTCTATACTTTCTAAAATATCAGAAATATTCTGGCCTCTAAAACTTGCATTCATGTATAATGTTCCTCCAAGCTCTGCAGGAAGGGAGCAAGCAAACTCAAAGCCTGAAAGTGCTTCTTTTTCAAATGTATTTGAAATATATGGCATAAGAGTCGAAGCACCAATTTGAAATTTATTTTCATCGATTTTGTTAATGTTAGAAAATTCTTCTACTAATTTTATAATAACATTATGTATTTCATCATCTGGAAAAAGGACATTAGAGCTATTTCCAAGAATGGTATAAGAAATTTGTTCCTCATAAAATTTTTGAAGTAATTTAGATAATTTTTGCTTATTATTTACATATATTAAATTTTTTAAAGCACCACCTATCTTAAATGTCGTAATATCCGAACCTGTTTTTCCCTCAAATTTTGGTATATTTAAGTCTTTTAATATTAACTCTACGCTCATAATATCTCACAAAAGTTATTATATAATCTTAATATTTTTGATTATTGCATTATAAACCAATTTTTGCCACAATTAAACTTATGAAAGAGTGTTCAATAGATAATATAAAATATGATTACAAACTTTTTATTGGTTCAAGCCATACTTGGGCACTCACACAAATTCTAAACAATTTCACCAATAAGAATGATTCCATATTAGACATCGGGTCATCGATAGGAATGATGGGAAATTTATTAAAAAATCATGGATTTTCAAATCTTGATGCAGTTGAAATTAATGAAAATGCAAGAAATATCGCAAGCAAGTATTATAACACGATGTATGATGATTTGAGCAAAGTTAATAAAAAGTATGATTTACTTCTTCTTTTAGATGTCCTTGAGCATACAGTTGACCATAAAGAGTTCTTTAAAGAGGTTATTTCTAAATTAAATAAAAATGGAATTTTGCTACTTTCCGTTCCAAATATTGCTCATTGGTATACAAGATTTTCTCTTCTTTTTGGAAATTTTAATTACACTGAAAAAGGCATTTTAGATAACACGCATCTTCATTTTTTTACAAGGAAAACTATTATAAATTTTGTAAATTCATTTAATGGTATAAAGATTGAAAGCATTAATGCTTCCACCTCACCGATTGAAATGTTTATTAGTAAAAAAATTAGAAAATCATTTTTATACAAAATTTTTGCTATTATTAAGTATAAATGGGTTAATTTATTTCCTAGGATCTTAGGATATCAACATTTACTTGTTATAAGAAAAAACGATTAGAAAAGTAAAGAATATGTTTGGAATTAGTTTTTTAGAACTTTTAGTTATTTTTGTTATAGCTTTTTTGCTTTTAGGACCAGAAAAACTTCAAGATTTTGCAAAATCATTAGGTAAGTTTATATCAGGTATTAATAATTTTTCTTCAAATATTAAAGATGAGATAACTGTTACTCTTAATCCTCAAGTTGATAATAATAAAAACGAAACTAATGATTTTAAAAAAGATAAATTAATTGAAAATATAGAAAACGAAACTAATAATGACAAGAATAAAAAACGATAGTAATATAAAAAATAAGACAGATGATATAAGTAATTATTTTTAACTATATGAATGATTCAAATTTTTATTCACATTTAACTGAACTTAGGAAAAGAACTTTATTTTCATGTTTTTTTGTATTTTTATTTTCAATTTTGATTTTTTTAAAGTCACCATTTTTTATTGACTTACTAGGACAAGAGTTTAGAAGTAATTTTATAAATTCTGATTTAATTGGAAAGAGTCCAATAGATGCATTTTTAGTAAGATTAAAAGTTTCGTTCTTTTTAGGATTTTTAATCTCCCTTCCTATTATTTTATTTGAAGCATGGGAATTTATAAAACCAGGACTTAAGGAAAATGAAAGAAAGTATGTTTTTTATTTTATAACATTAGGAAGTATACTTGGAATTGGAGGCGCGCTTTTTTGCCATATATTAATCTTACCTTTTGCACTTAAGTTTTTTTATAGTCAATACGAGCTTTTATCTTTAAAGCCTATTATTCATTTTAATGATTATATTGCACTTTTAATAAAGCTTGATTTGACATTTGCTCTAATTTTTGAGCTTCCAATAATTTTAGTAATTTTGGCAAAAATTAATTTAATAGATAGTAATTTTTTAAAGAAATATTTTAGACATGCAATTGTTATGATTTTTACTCTTGCTGCTATTCTGACTCCTCCTGATATCATAACTCAAGTTTTAATGGCGCTTCCTTTGATAGTTTTGTATGGATTAAGTATTTTATTAGTAAGAATATTAGTAAAATGAAACAATATAATAGACTTTTCCAATAATATTTAAGAATTGTTATATATTGCTATAAAACAAAATCAAATATATTAGCCCTCTTTTTCACTTTATTGACAATTATTTTGATTTTAGTTAAAATTCAAAAGTCTT
>CAKMMH010000097.1 GCA_927798255.1 uncultured bacterium
AGAGTTGTTGTTTTGTCATCATATATACATAACCAATGTTTATTCCCTTCAGTAATAATTTTTTTTAAAATTTCTTCTGTAGTTATTGGAAATGAAAATGTGTAAATAGCTGGAAACATATATCCTTCAAGATTTCCACTTGGGATTCCTAATTTTATAATATAATTTTTATTATAGAATTTATCTTCAAGTGCTTGTCTGTTTTCAATACCAATGTTTGAAAGTTTATCAATTACATTTGTAATAGTATCTCCTGCTGAAATTACTAATTCTCTAAACTTTAATTCGCCATTATTAATTTTTTTTACTATCTGAAGTGGGGTCATTGAGGGCGAAAGCTCAAATTCACCTGCAATTAGCGGGCGTTTCAAAGAACGGATTTTGGATATTATATAAAAACTCCACCAATTTTTTATAATCTTTTCATTTTCTAATATTTTCCCAGTTTGTTTAGCATCTTTTGAAACTATAATAAGCTTTGTTTCAGTTGATTTTGAATTATAGGGAGTTAAAAGTAGTAAATGTAATATAAAGTAAGTAAATACTGCTGAAAGAATTGGAATAACAAACAATAAAATAATTTTAACAATTGGTTTCATAATAAAAACTTTAAAAATTTAAAAATAACAATTTAATTATATATTTTATCTATACTATAATACCTTCGTTTGTGAAATACCTTTCTAATATTATAGTAGCAGACACAGAATCAACAATGCCTGAATTTCTAGTTTTTTGATCTTTACCTTTTAAATTAAGTCTTTCAATAGCTTCTTGTGAGCTATAGTATTCATCGACAAAGACAACATTTACCTTATTTTCATTTGATAATTTATTTGCAAATAAGCGTATCTTCTGAGATGTCGTAGTTTCATTATTATCTTCATCTAATGGAAGTCCGACAACAAGAAGTGAGATTTGCTTTTCATTTATAATGTTTTTTATTTTTATGTCAGCTTCGCTTTTTTTTATTGCTTGCAAAGGGAAACAATTTTTAGTTTCTTCATATCCTATCGCAACTCCAATTCTAGCTTCACCAACATCTAATGAAAGTATGTTTTTCATAAAAGCGTTTTATTTTATAAAATTTTAAATTGACAAACATATTAAGTAATAAAAACAATAAATTACAATCAAAATATAAATGATTTTGAATAAAATTTCTAGTATGAATCTTTTGCAAATTTATAAAAGAGTGCTTAAGTCTATTTAATTTTTAAAATAATAGCTATACTTATGAATAGTTATTCTACTTAAATTTGTGAAGGCAGTTTTTATTTTATGCTGCATACGTGTTGTACACTTTTTGAAAAACCTGTCTTTTTTTAATTTATTTTTTGGAATGTTTTTTGTTTATGGATTTTATAAAGAATAATAAGCTAACTTGCATGCTTGGAATGCTATGCTTGATAATGAGTTTTGTTTCAGCTTTTAGTAATAATAAAACTGATTTAAAAAATACGGTTTCATCTCAAAAAGAATCTTTTCAAGTTGCTGATAATCAAATCGTTAAAGATTTAGATTCATCAAGTAAAAATACTAGTCTTAAAAATTTAAAAGAAGACAGCAATATTAATTCTAATTTATTGGATAATTTAAATATTAATTTAGTAAGAAATGATGATGATGAGTTAAATGGCATTTTACAATCAGAATCAAAGAAATTAATGAATGAATCAAATGAAGAATTATTAGCAAGATTACAATTTAATGAAAGTGAAGATGAACTTGGCGCTAGTATGGAAGATACTGCAAAGGATTTGCAGGCAAATTATACACCTAAAAATTATATAGATTACAAAATTTCTCAAGGTGATACATTTACTCAAATTTTCTTAAAACAAGGGGATACTACAAAAGCAAGTTTAAAAGCATATGAGGCGTTAAGAAAAGTTAATAAATCTTATACTTCTTTAAGACTTGGAGAAATTATTAAAATTTACAAAAAAGATGGAAAGATAGATAAAATTGAAAAGAAACTTCCTTTAGGAAAAGAAGTAACATTAACTTTAAATGATGATGGCTCATTTACTGCAAAAGTTTATGAACCAAAAATTATTGAAAAAGATAGAGTAGTAACAGGAAAAATTAGTAGTTGTTTTTCAGTAGAGGCAAAAAAGTTAGGAATACCAAATGATGTAATAGACCAGTTCGTGGATTTATTTGCAGGAAAAGTTTCTTTCCGTTCATCATTAAGGCGAGGTGATGTATTTTCAATTAAATATAGTGAAAAAAGAACAGATGATGGGATGTTTCTTTCAGCAGGAAGTATAAAGGCAGCTTCTATTATTAATCAGGGAAAATTTTTATCTCTTGTTGGTTACAAGGGAAAAAGTGGAAAGATGAGTTATTTTAATGAAAAAGGGGAAACTGCTGGAAATTATATGCTTAGATATCCTGTAAAATTCAGTAGAATTTCTTCTGTTTTTTCTGACGGTAGGCTTCATCCAATTTTAAAAACAAAAAGACCACATAATGGAGTTGATTTTGCAGCACCTACAGGAACTCCTGTAAGAAGTGTGGCTGATGGACGAGTTGTTTTTGCTGGCTGGAATGGCGGGGCTGGAAAGATGATTAAGATTCAGCATAGCTCAAAATATAAAACTGCTTACATGCATTTATCAAAAATTGGTTCAAATATAAAGGTTGGAAAGTATGTAAGCCGTGGAGATTATATTGGGGATGTTGGATCGACAGGTTTATCAACTGGTCCTCATTTGCATTATAGTTTTTATATAAATGATAGATATGTAGACCCGTTAAAAATAGATTTACCATCTTTACCGATAGGTGGGGATACTATTCCAAATGCATATTTAAAAAATGCTATTGCGGAGCTTAGGGTAAATACAGAAAAGATGATGGCATCTCGTGATAATGACGAACCTCAAGTATAATGCTATATTAATATCATTATGAAAGAAGTTGTCGTAAAAGTATTAAATCCCACATATAGTAAAGATTTTATAGGTGTCGTTATAAAATCAGATGATGATAGCATTATAAATAAAAAAATTTTTTTACCTTATGTTATCCCTGGTGAAATTGTAAAAGCTAAAATTACAAAAGATTCAAAGACGTTTTTAAGAGGTGAGCCTTTAGAAATTTTAGAGGTTTCACCTTTTAGAGTAGAGCCTAAGTGTCCACTTTTTTATCAATGTGGAGGATGTCATTTCCAGCATATAGAGTATAGTGAGCAATTAAGATTAAAGAAAAAAGTAGTTAGTGATTATTTAAAAATTCATGGCAAGGTTTCTCTTGATTTTGATATAAATGTGTTAGGCGAGGGAAAACTTTTGCCATTTAATTATAGAAAAAGGGCGCTTATTCATATTTTAGAAAATGGCAAAATGGGTTTTTTTAGAAATGAAACTCATGATGTTGTTTCATTTGATGAGTGTCAAATACTATCTAAAAAATTAAATGAAAGTTTTAAAGAGTTAAAACCAGAAATAAGTAAGTATGGAAAGTATTTTTATTCATTAGTTTTAGATGATGATGTGGAAAATATTTTTGCCATTTTAAATATTAGAGAAGAGTATCAAGTTAAAGAATTAAGAGAAAAAAACTTTTTTGATATATATAAAAAATTTCCTTATAAATTTATTTTTGAATATAGAGGAAAGGAGATTTTTAAAAATTTTGAATTTGAAGAATCTGCAGGTCATTTTTCGCAAGTAAATATTGAAGCAAATAAGTATTTAGTAAATTTTGTAAAAGATGAATCTTTTAAGAGAGGACCTTTTAATAGTGTAACAGAGCTTTATGCAGGCTCAGGTAATTTTACATTTATGTTATCTAGCATTTCAAAAAAGATTACAGCGGTAGAGTTAGATGGTAAGCTTGTAAAAAGAGGTGAAAATATTTCGAAAGAAAAAAATTTAGGAGATAAGATTTTATTTATTCAAAGTTCGTGTGAAAAGTTTGTAAAGAAGAACAAGCTTGGAAATTTAGTTTTATTAGATCCGCCAAGAGGTGGAGCAAAAGAAGTTGTAAAATATATTAATCCAAAGGATACAAACATAGTTATTTATATAAGTTGTGCCTTACCGACATTTGAGCGTGATTTAAAAGAGTTACTTAGCAAAGGCTACAAAATTTCTTCCTTTTCAATTCTTGATATGTTTCCTAATACTTATCATGTGGAGACGGTAGGGGTGTTAGAAATTATTTAATTGTGAGTCTACCCCATTATAATGTAATCCGCACAAGCCCGACACCGTAAGGGGGCGACTAAATTTTGCATTAATCAATGTTTCCTTAATTACTCTTAACAATTTCATGTGTGAATTCTGGGTTTATGACTCCGGGGAGTAATTGATTTATACCTTCTATCATAAATTGAATTGCTATTGCACACAAAATTAAACCCATAGTTCTTGAAATTATATCCATGAAATTTTTTCCGAAAATTCTTGAAAACCAATTTGATATAAGAAGAAAACTTGCAACTATTGAGCTTACAAGAAACATGGCTATAACTGCTGCGATAGTATTAGTTACGCCTGAAATTTGTTGAGAATATAATATTACAGTTGTTGCAACTCCAGGGCCTACAAAAATCGGTATTGCAAGAGGTACTACTAAAGAAGCTACTCTTTTCTTTGCTTGTTTAAAAGTGCTTTTTTCTTCAGGCTCTGCGACAAAATCGTTTGTATCAAAATTTTTTCTTCCATTAATTGTTCTTAGACCAATAAGTAAAATTAAAATTCCACCAGCAATACGGAATGCAGGTATTGTTATTCCAAATATTTTAAGTAGCGATTCTCCCGTTAAAAAGAAAATAAGCATTATTACAAAAATAATAAGTGATAGTAACATTGCAATATCTTTTTGTACTATTTTCGAGTCATTTCTAACTTGATCGATAAAAACGGGAATATTTCCAACAGGGTTAATGATAGCAAGTATTGCAATAAAAAAATTTGATATTAAAGAAAGATTAAGATTATTCATAATGTTTACAAACAATAAATGTATAAATTGATATTTTAATGTAATGAGAATATTACAAAAATTTTTTAATAAATGAAATAATACTTTTTTAAATGCAGAGAGAGAAAAAAATTTAAGATTTTTTAGATGTATGTATTAAAACTAAATTTTTTAGTGTTCAAATGGTGATTTTTTGATATTTTTGAGAAAATTTCTCCTTAAACACCAAATAATGCATTGTTAAAATTAATAAAGTTTGAGTCTTTGAAAAAGTGATGTGCTATATCATGAATAAGAAAAAAGTTATAGTAAGCTTAGCAAACAAACACGCAATTAATTTTTATAAGAAAAACGGCTTTGATGATTTTAATTTAACGCTAACGGCTAAGATTTAAATACAAATTATTTCGATAAAGAAATCTTAAAGATAATAGATTTTAAAGAAAAGTTTTTTAAGGAAAGATTATAGAACTAAAAATTAATATAATAAAATCAATATGTTGCGTTGTTTTTTACAATGTATGCTTGAAATTTGAATATTTGTATGAATAAAATCTATCTATACGTATGAATGAAATCTGAATATTTGTATGAATATAAATTTTTAAATAGGTTACGCTATGGAACTTAATGGTTATAAAAAGCGATTAATTGATAAAAAAGTTCAAGAATATCTTAATACTTTTGGTGCTGTCGCAATTGAAGGACCAAAATGGTGTGGAAAAACATGGACGTCTTTAAAACATTCGGCAAGCGTTTGTTATATTGCAGACCCTAAGGGAAATTTCCAAAATCGCACGTTAGCGGCCCTTGACCCAAGTTTAGTATTAGATGGAAATAAACCAAGATTAATTGATGAATGGCAAGAAGTACCATCTCTTTGGGATGCTGTGCGATTTAAAGTTGATCAAATTGGAGAAAAAGGTGTGTTTATTCTTACAGGTTCTGCGACTCCAAATCACAAGGGGATATTACATAGTGGCACAGGACGTTTTGGAATTTTACGTATGCGAACCATGAGCCTTTATGAGACAGGTGATTCTTGTGGATGTGTAAGTTTAGAATCAATTTTTAATACAAAAATAAAAACTCAAAAAGTTAAAGAAGCGACATTAAATGAACTTATTTATTATTGTATAAGAGGTGGGTGGCCTGCTGTTATAGGCCAAAAAGAAGAAGTTGCATCAGAGGTTGCAAAGTCATATTTAAAAGCTGTTATTACTGATGATATGTTTCAGGTTGATGGTGTTAAGAGAGATGCTAGAAAAGTTCGTTCTTTAATTTATTCTCTTGCTAGAAATGAAAGTACAATAGTAAGTAATAATACTTTAAAAAGAGATATGGAATCTTATGATAAAGAGCAGATCGATAAAAATACGTTATCAGATTATTTGAGTATTTTTAATCGACTTTTTTTATTAGAAGACCAAGAAGCTTTTAATATTAAACTTCGTTCCTCAAAAAGAATTTTAAATTCTCCTAAAAGACATTTTTCAGATGTTTCTCTTGCTGTGGCAGCACTTTCTGCAACATCAAAAATGCTTTATGATGATTTAAATACTTTTGGTTTTTTATTTGAAGCATTATGTGAACATGATTTAAGAATTTATGCAGAAAATATTGGAGGGAAGCTCTATCATTTACGGGATAATAGAGGAAATGAAGCTGATGCCATAATTGAACTTCCAGATGGTCGTTGGGCAGCAATTGAAATAAAGCTAGGAGCAAATCAGATTGATGCTGCGGCAAAAGAGCTATTAACAATTAAGAAGATTATGAAAGATGAAGGACATGAACC
>CAKMMH010000098.1 GCA_927798255.1 uncultured bacterium
ATTACTTCCTAAATTTAAAATTTCTTGCTGCGATAAATTATACCAAGAAGAAGGTATTTGCTTTAATTCTTGGTAAATATATTCAGCCTTTGCTTTATCATTAAATACACCTTCTGCAAGAAGTTCAACTTTATTACCGTTTGAGTTAAATATGTAATGACTTCCAGGTATAAAGAATGATTGAGCAAAAGTATTAACATCTTGTGGTAATGATACTCCAAATAATTTTTTTGAGGTTTTAAATGGCAAGTGATTATCACCTGATAATACCTTAAGCACAATAAATTTTTGATTTTGTTTTGCAATATTATAATTTGTAATTTTATCAATATTTAATGAAGCCTTTGGTAATTCGGCATTAGCGTTAATATTATTTCTTCTTATTTTTGGTGAAGCTTTTAATTTTAAAATTTCACCATTGCTTTTTGGAAGATCTTTATCATTGTCACTTGGTGCAGTAATCATGCTAGGAATTTCTCCTTCATAATTTTCAGTTGTTGCAACTTTATTTAATCTTGGATTGTTAAGTTGTTCTTTTCTATCAGGTGCAATGTCATTGTAAGCTATAACATCTTCAAGTTTTTCTTTTTCTTCTAGAGTTACATCTTTTGCGTCAAACTGATCTCTTATAATCCTTGGAGTTAAGAATATTAAAAGATTTTTCTTATCCATAGTGTTACTGTCTTTTCTAAAAGCATGTCCTAAAATAGGAATATCTTTTAAGAATGGGACACCACTATCTGATTCAGTATTATTATCTGACATTAATCCACCGATAACTATCATTTGATCATCTTTAGCGATAACTGTTGTTTCGCTTGTTCTTACAGAAGTGATAGGCTCGCCATTCATTTCACCATTTAAGCTTGAAACTTCTGTAAATACTTTTAGTGTTACAAAATCTCCTTCACTGATTCTTGGAGTTAGTCTTAATGTAATACCGACATCTTGTCTTTCAATTTGTCTAGTCGTATTGTCGTAATTACTAGAATCTGTTGAGGTACTTGTACTAAATGGTAAATTTTCACCAACAACAATTTCTGCTTCTTCATTATCAG
Source organism: uncultured bacterium (assembly GCA_927798255.1). Taxonomy (GTDB): domain Bacteria; phylum Bdellovibrionota_C; class UBA2361; order UBA2361; family CAKMMH01; genus CAKMMH01. The sequence goes on from CAKMMH010000098.1 coordinate 1,059, forward strand.
CTGTTAAAATGTTTGGAGCACTTAATATATTTACAGTTGAATTGTTTGCAACTGCATTTAGTAATACACTCTGAGAAGGAACTTTTAAACTACCTAGAGTTAAACTACCAGAGCTTGCAGCGGCCATAGTAAAACCATCTAATTGACTTGGGTTACTAAATAAAGTATTTAATTGACCAGCAGTGTTTGTTGCGAAAAATCCGCCGTCTTTTCCACCATTTGATGTCATCCATTCCATTCCGGTTTTTGTTTCACCTTTCATTCCGACTTCTAAAAGCATAGCTTCAACAAGAACCTGGCGGCGTTTTACATCAAGTTCTTTTAATAAGTTTAAAATCTTTCTATAATCAGCTTTGCTAGCACTGATAATTAATGAATTTGTCGCAGGGTCTGCAGTTATAGAAACCTCTTCTCCTAAAGTTGCTGATTGTATACCTTCATCAGATTTAGAGCTAAGTCTAGAAGTTCCAAGTTTACGAGATCGCCCCTCTAATCTTTCATGAGCTCTGCTTTTTGGCGCACCGTTACTCGGTGTTTGAAGTCCTGAGTTAGGTGAGTTCGAATTACGATTTGAACCAGAGTTTAAACCTGATAAAACTTGAGCTAAGTCATCAGCATTTGCATGTTGGCAACGATATACATAATATCTATTTCCAGATAAATCTACTTGGCTATCAAGTTGATCAATTAATGCTTTAATTCTTGAAGTTGTTTCATCATCTGCAAGTAGGATAATTGAGTTCGTTCTTTCATCTGCTATAATTTTCGGTTCTTTTACTCTTGAAGCAACAGTCTTTCCGTTGATGTTAGTCACTGATCCTTGCGTACCTTGATTTTGCTGAGGCATTCTATTTTGACCAAAAATTCTTGGAGGCATATTTCCATTTGGAAGATTATTTGCGCTTGCATTATTTTTTTCGTCAGTTAAGATTTCTTTTAATTTTTCTGCGATATCAGTTGCTTCTGCATACTTAATTGGAACGATAGTCATTTCTTGATTTGTAAAAGGAACATCTAAGTTGTTTACTATATCAAGTAATCTTATTACGTTATCTTCTGAATCAATTATTATTAATGCATTTGTGCCTGTGTAGGCATTTACTATACCGTTAGGTGATATCATTTGAGAAACTATTTGTTGCATATCTTCTGCGTTAACATATTTTAAGTTTACAAGTCTTGTTATTACAGCTGCAGTTGCGTTTTCATCACTTGAAAATTTTGTTGGAATAGTCGCGCCTTTTGCATCTTTTGCAGGGATAATTTTCCATAAGTTTTTACTAACAGGAACAGATGTAAAACCTTTTAGCGCAAGTACTGATTCTAGAATTTGTAAAGCCTCGTCTGATGTTACTTTACCAGGAAGGTAAATAGATACTTTACCTCTTACGTTTTCATCAAGTATGTAATTTCTTTTAGTCTTTTTACTAAAAACCTTTACGATAGCTGCGATATCAGCATTTTTAACATTAATTTCCGTTGAAGCATCTTTTGCAAGGTCATCATCATTTTGATTTTGTAATGCACTTGGATTGGGTGCTTGTAAATTAATTGTATTTGTTTTTAATGGCATATTGTTTCTTACTTGGGAAGATGCAATTTGTGCATAACCAACATAAGATGTTAATAGCAATAGGACAAATAATTTTTTACTAAATAATAAAGTTTTCATAAAGTGTTTTACCTTATTTTATATTGTAAAGTCATTGGTGTTTTATTTCTTTCAAGCTCAATACTTAATGAAGTTTCATTTTTAAGTTCTTCAAAAAGCGCCATAGCTTTTGAGAAATCACCAAGCTGTCTACCGTTAATATTTTTTAAAATGTCTCCATTTTTTAAACCTACTTTCTCAAAAATACTATTTTTTTTAATTGAGAATAATCTTAATCCTACAGGCTTTCCTTCTTGCCAGTAAGGAATAGCTCTTGCTTGAGTCATTACAACAGGAAGATTAGAAATCGCATTTTGTACTTCAGCTGCATCAAGATATTGAATATTCCCTGACTGTTCATCATCACCGCTACCAGAATCTATATCATCGATTTTAAGAGTTTCGATTATACCATTTCTATCGATTTCTACTCTGTTTTTATAAATTCCAACAAGTGTTGCATATTCAAAAACGTTATCATTTACAGAAAAAGCATCTTGTATTTTTTCTTTAGTATTTTCAATTATTGCGTATGGATTAGCGCCAGAAGTTAAAACTGTTCCAATCAATGCTAGAGGTGCCTGTGTTGCAGGTTTGTTATCTTTAGTGCTATCTTGTTTGACGATAGTCGATAAATTTCCGAAAATATTTTTTTGTGTAATAAGAGTATAGTTAACATTTGCTAAAGTGTTATTAGTTTCAGTGGTAGGGGCTTTAATGTTATTTAAAGAAGTTATAATATCCTCTTTAACTTTATCTTTATTTTCAGAAAAATTTGTGATTAGTTCAAAAGATAAAGTTAGAAGAATAATAATAATTACTACAACTAGCACTATTCTTAAAATGTGCAAAGCGAGCATTTGATTATTGGGTTGTAACAATTTTCTAATTTTATATTTAAGTAACACTAGTTTAAATCCTTTTAATTTAAAAAAACTATTAATTTTATTATCCTTATTTTGTGAAAAAAAAATAACGTTACTTAAAATATATGATGATATTTCTAAATAAAAGGTGTTAATTTTTTTCAAGAAAAATAAGGTAAATGATAAGGATTTTAGCTTTTAAGTTATAAACTTTATGGAGGAAGTGGGAGGAAAAAAGGGGAGGAATCAGGAAACAGTGGCAGGTTGCGGAAAACATGTGTCGAGGGACGGTTTTTAGGGATCATGAAACGGGGATCTGGTAATAAGTTTAAGATTTGTGATTATACAATAAAACTATGTTTTATTGTATTGATATCTTTTGTTGATATATGGTGTGACAATATGGATTAGGGTACGAAGCCTAAAACTTAGGCTTCGTAAAAAAGATTATTTATTTTGAATTTTTTCTTTATGTTTTCTTAGCTGAGAAGAAATGTTATCAACTAAACCATCAATTGAGGTATAAAGATCATCGCTTTCTTTGCTAGCTTTAAAATCAGCGCCATCTGCTCTAAAACTTGCTTCAGCAATATGCCTGGTTTTTTCAACACTTAGCACTATAGTTACATCAGTATCTTGGTGTACTAATTTTTTTAATACACCTTTAATCTTATCTGATGCATATTGTTTTAACGCGTCAGTTGCGTCAGTGTTTCTAAAAGAAATGTTAGTTGTTATTACTTTTCCTGATTCTTCTTGCATTTAATACCCCTTATAAAAAATAATACCTGTATTAAAGTGTATCAATTGCTTTTATTTTTGCAATAGATTTATTTTTAACATGAGATATATCGGTAATATTGGATAAAATATTGAACTATTGTAAGATACTGGAATTTATTGGTTAATGGTGGGAAGGTGTAATCAGTTTTCCTCATTCAGCTAGCTGCTTTCTGCAAACTAAGCTATTAGCTATCTGCTATCCGCATTCTGTAAATCTGCTTCCAGCATTTCAGCTTTCAGCTACCTGCTACCCGACACCCGCTACCAGATACCAGATTCAGCCCCTCGATACCCGTTTCTGCTTTTGATCTTAGCTTTGGAAGAAAAAGGCTCAAAAATTTTTTTAATGAGCCTTTTAAAAATATATTTCTAGCAAGCGTTCTTTATTAATTTATAAATATGAGCTCCTAGAACATCAGCCTGATTTATTAAATTTTTAGGAGTATTTATCGTTAAATCAAGTATCGCTTTACACTCCCTAGCACTTCCTAATGCTATTTGAAAAAAATGTTTCTGATCTAATAGTGTTTTTCTCCCTCTTCCCTCTGCAAGATTTAATGCAATTGATGATGAGGCGCGCGTTAGCTGATTTCTAAGACAAGAAGAAACATGAAGTTTTTCACATTCTTTATAAAACAAAATTGATAAATTATAAGTTCTAAAATTATTCATAAAAATTCCTCCAAAAAAATTTAATCGCCAACCTTTGTGAGGATTAAATTTTTTTGGAGGAATTTTTATGAATAATTTTAGAACATACAATTTAGCTATTAATTTCTATAAAGAATGTGAAAAGCTTCATGTAAATAACACGCTTAGAAATCAGCTAACGCGCGCCTCATCATCAATTGCATTAAATCTTGCAGAGGGAAGAGGGAGAAAAACACTATTAGATCAGAAACATTTTTTTCAAATAGCATTAGGAAGTGCTAGGGAGTGTAAAGCGATACTTGATTTAACGATAAATACTCCTAAAAATTTAATAAATCAGGCTGATTCAATTTGTGCTCATATTTATAAATTAATAAAGAACGCTTGCTAGAAATTAAATTCTTTTTAAAAGGCTCTTAAAAAAATTTTTGAGCCTTTTTTCTCACGATGCGCAATATTTCCGCTTTCAGCAATCAGCTACCAGCTGTAAGCTACCTGATACCTGCAGCATGGAACCTGATACCTGAATCCTGAAGCCCGTTTCCTCTAACCTGAAACCAGTTTCCTGTCACCCTTAATATAAATCTTTATAATTTTCCTCTAATTTTCTTTTTGAAGAAGGTAATATTCCAAGAGTTTCCCTGTATTTTGCAACAGTTCTTCTTGCAATATTAATATCTTTTTTGGTAAGTTCTAGTGTAATGTCTTGGTCACTAATAGGGGAGTTCTTATCTTCATTAGAAATTAATTCACTAATTAGTTTTTTAATATATGAAGATGAAACTTGTGAATTATTGCTTTTTAATCCAGAAGAAAAGAAGAATTTTAACTCGAAAATTCCTTGAGGTGTATGAACGTACTTGTTACTTGTAACTCTACTTACAGTCGATTCATGCATATCAATATCATTTGCTACATCCTTTAAAACCATAGGTTTTAAATACTCAATTCCATTCTCAAGAAACTCTTGCTGAAACTTAACAATACTTTCTGTAACTTTATAAATAGTATTTTGTCTTTGTTCTAAAATTTTTATAAACCACGAAGCTGCTCTAACTTTTTCAGTTAAATATTCATTTGACTCATCATTATCATCTATGTCATTATTTTTTGTTCCTTTCTTTCTTTTTGCAAGTTTTAGATAGTCAGGATTTACTCTTAAATCTGGCATGTCTTCGTTGTTAAAACTTATTTTCCACTTACCATTATCTTTGTAAATAAATATATCAGGTGTTATATAATTAATAGTTTCGTCACTAAATTCTCTTCCCGGATATGGCTCTAAGGCTTTAATATTTCTTAGCGCTTCATATATTTGCTTTATATCAACATTTTCTTCCCTTGCGATTTTCTCATAACGTTTCTGAGCAAGTTTTTCTAAATGATTTTGAATAAGCCTCATTTCTAAAGAATCACTTTTCCCTTGCATTTCAAGTTGAAAACTTAAACACTCCTTAACATTTCTTGCGCCAACCCCACAAGGTTCTAGCTCTTTTAAGACATTAATTGCTTTAATGATATCATCATTAGTTACATTATAATAACTTTGCAATTCTTCATAACTAATACTTAAAAATCCATTGTTGTCTAAATTTAAAATTATTTCCAAACAAAGTTCTCTTGTTTCTTTAGAAATAGGTAATAAACGAATTTGATCAATTAAGTATTCATATAA
>CAKMMH010000099.1 GCA_927798255.1 uncultured bacterium
ATCAGTATTATTCATATTAACCTTCCTATACATTAACTTTACTAAAACTTTTTAAATCTTCTAGCAAAAATATATTACCTATCAATAGCTGTAAATTCAACTGCCTGGCTATATCTTAAAGGATAATCATCTCGATCCAATAAAACTGGCTCTCTCACAGATACCCCTCTTGAAACTAACCTTCTTCCTTCAATACCTAAACGAACTAGCTCATTAACAATTGCTTGTGAACGCTTTCTTGATAAATGTTTTGCATAACTTGAATCATCATCTGAAGCTACAACATAATTTGTTACAACTAATCTTGACCAGGGAAGTCTCTCCTTACTCATTTTTGCAATCTCTTCTATAAGAAAACAAGCATTTGGACGAAGCGTAACTTCATCACCATAGAAAAATAAATCTGCCGGATAAAAATCTCTTGTAGGGTGTAATTTTAAGCGTCTCTCATATTGTTCTTTTATAATTTGTTGTGCATATGCTCTTGCTTTTTCTTTATTAGTTTCAGCCTCTAAAACTTTCATCTGATACTCTAATCTTTCTGATAAAAGCCCATTAACTGCGCCTAAGAACGCACCAAAACCTGCTCCTACTGCAGCTCCAGGCCCTGTTCCTGCACTAAGCTGTGCACCTGTTACAGCGCCTGCTCCTGCTCCAGTTGCTGCTCCCATGAATGTATTAGATACCACAGTTTCCGGTTCATGTTTTGGGGAACATGAAATTAATGATAAAAAAATTGATAATAATATTATTCTTTTCATAATTACTCTTAAAATAAAAACTCTAAAAGTTTACTTTTCACATAAACCATCTCTCATTACATCACATAAATTTAGATTATATTTTGAAAATATAGATTCATTATCTTTCATCAAGTCCTTTAAATTATCTAACGCTTTACTTGAAGCAACAATTACGACAAAAGAATTATCTAAGTCCATATATTTGTTACCAATTTCCATTAAATCAGATTCATTAAAGCTATTTACACGTTTTTTGTATAACTTATCGTAATTACTAGAAAATCCCCAGAAATCAAATGTGAAGTTCCTATCGACAAGTGTATCATAACTTGCAGTTTTAAATATTTCCGCATTTAACATTGCATTTTTTACTTGTTTTAACGTATTTGTATCAATATTTTCACTACTTTTAAAAGAGCTGACTATTTTTTCTGCAGACTTTAACGCATTATTTAATTTATCATCGCTTGTTTCTATAAAAATTGTACTAACACCATAAGGAATACTTGGAAAAACTCCACCATACGTTGTGTATACTAATCCTTTATTTGTTCTTAAATCTTTAACTAACACTGATGAAAATCCACCTGTACCTAAATAACTACTAAACACTGCATACTTAACATGCATCGTTTCATCAAGTCTTGGCCCTTTTGATATTATAAAAACTGTAGCCTGATTCAAATCATCTTTTTTCATAAAGTAAATTTGTTTAGTTACAGGTTTAAAATTATGCCTTATCATCTCATCATCACTTGATACATTTTTCCCTTTATAATCTTTCCAATCTTGAAAATATGTATCTATTAATCTTTCTATTTTCTTTTTTGTTATAGGACCTACTATCGTAAGATAAACATCCTTAGGTTTTATATATTTCTCCTTTGCATCAAACAAATCTCTCTGAGTAATATTTTTAATATCATTTTCATTTGAAACATAACCATACATAGATGTTTTATAAAGTAGATTTTGATATTTTAATTTTGCAATACTAGATGGCGAATCAAGTCTTCTTTTTATAGAATCAATTTTTCTAAGTTTCCAAAGCTCTAACTCTTTCTTATCAAAACTTGGATTAAATACCATATCACTTACTATCTTAAACAACTCCTCTGTATCTTCTAATAATGAGCTAAAAGAAATCTCTCCATATTCACTTCCCCACGAAGAAGAAAGAGAGGCTGAAAGCTTTTCAAGTTTTAAATTTAACTTTTCTGTAGGATATTTTTTAGTTCCACCTGCTTTTAATAATGTTCCCATAGCTTCTAAGACTAATGGATTTTTAATTTTTAATTTATTAATTTTATCAACGCTTCCTCGTATATATAAACTAGCTCTAACTATAGGAAGTTCTTTATCTCTGTAATAAATAACATTTATGCCATTTTTAGTTTTCCATTTTGTCGGAACAGGAGGGATATAATCTATACTTTTTTCATCATTAACATTACCATTATAACTACAAGTTATGGGAATATATAATAACATTAAGACCAAACATATTATAAAAAGTGTTCTTAGCTTCATAATCGTTACTTTCCAATACTAGCAATAGTTCTGTTATCTGTAACAAAATATTTATTCATTACTTTTTTTAAATTATCTTTTGTTACATTATCAAGCCCTCTCATCCAATTTAATACAGACTCATGATTTCCATAAAGAAGCTTTGTTTCTGCAAGCATCTTTCCAAGAGCTTCATTAGAATTCAAAACAGAAATCGTTGAGGTTAAAATATTTTTCTTTGCAATTTTTAAATCTTCATCAGAAAAACCTTTCTCTTTAAACTTATCAAGAACCTCATCATAAATATTAACAATTTTTTCATTACTACATGTACCATTGGGTACTATATAAAAACCTACATAATTTGGATAAGCACTTCCTGGCCCTTCATCAACCCCGACATAGCTTGCACACTTATTTTCTTTTACAAGTTTTAAATAAAGTGGAGAAATCTTTGAACCTGATAAAATTTGCGTTATTAGTGAAATAATTAAATCGTCTTTATGTGGATAATTTGGTTTATGATATGCAATCAAAATATTTCTACTAGCCTTATAATTGTAATTAATTTGCCTTTCCCCTTCTTGCTTCCTTTCTTTTATAATATCCCTTGTAACTTTCTTACCAGTTGGAATTTTTGAAAAATACTCTTTTAAAATCTCAAAATCTTTTTCATAATCGATATCCCCTACAACAGCAATAACCATATTTGATGGTACATAATATTTTTTTTGAAAATTTAAGACATCTGTCGCAGTCAAATGTTTTATATCCTCTTCATAACCAATTAATGGATTCCTGTAAGGATGAGATAAAAACATATTTTGCAAAAAATTTTCATACATTTTTCCTTGAGGAGAATTTTCAAAGCGCATTTTTCTCTCCTCTAATATGACATCTCTTTCTTGATAAAATTGACGCATCACAGGATTTAAAAATCTATCAAGCTCATATTTTGCCCAAAATTCAAATTCTTTCTTAGGTAAACTTACATAATACCTTGTAATATCCTTATCAGTGCTTGCATTAAAACCAGAAGCTCCTCTTTTTTCAAATTCTTTAGAAAATGCTTCATCATCCCAAAGTTTTCTAAGTTCTGCGTGAATTTCGTCCCATTCATTTTTTTGCTGAGGAGTAAATATATTTCCTGCATCAGTTTGAAGTGCTAATTTCTCTAATTTTTGAAGAAGTTTTTTTTCTTTAGAATAATTTTTAGTTCCTATTCTTTTTGTACCTTTAAAGGCAAGATGTTCAAAGACATGTGAGATACCAGTTTTTCCAACACTCTCATCACTCCCTCCTACCCTTACAGATATAACTCCCGTAAAGACTGGAGCGTGTCCTCTTTTATACATTATTATTGTAAGACCATTATCTAAAGTTTTAACTTTTACATTTTTATAAAGTTTTTCAAATGCTTTTATAGCTACATTTTTATTTTCAGATTCTAGATGTTTATTATCAGCAAATGAAGAAAAAACTGGTATTATTATAAAAAAAGCAATATAAAAACAATATAAATATTTAATTTTATTTATCATAAATTTACTAAAATCCTCTTCTATTTTTTATTTTTATCTAACATACCAAGTTTTACTATGTAGTAAACAAGTGTTGATATAGCAGAAATCGTCGCAGCAACATATGTCATAGCTGCTGCACTTAACACACCTGAAACTGTTTTTTGTTCGTCTTGATAAATAATTCCTTTTTGAACCAAAATTTCTTTTGCTCTCTTACTTGCATCAAACTCAACTGGTAAATTTACAAGTTGGAAAAATACTATTGTTGAATATGCAATTATACCTAATTTTATAAGTCCAAATACTCCCATTGCAAAACCAGCCACAATTAGTGTCATAGCAATATTAGAGCCAAATGAAGCAATAGGAACTACTGCATTTCTAATTACAAGTAAAGGATACTTTTTAGCATCTTGAATTGCATGTCCTGCCTCATGTGCAGCGACTCCTAAAGATGCTAAAGAAGAACTAGAGTAAACATCTGGGCTTAATCTTAAAACTTTTTTTGATGGGTCGTAATGATCTCCTAAATAAGTTTTTATTTCTTCAATTTGGACATTATTTAATCCTTGTGAGTCAAGTATTTGTCTTGCAGCATCTGCACCTGTCACACCATTAATAGATTGAACTTCTTTTCCTTCATTAAATTTTGACTTCACTCGACTTTGGGCAATAGTAGCTAAAATCATAGCAGGTAGTAATAAAAGAAAATACATAGGATCATAATTAGGCATATTATACGACTCCTCATTAAACAAACATAATTAGTACTTACTTACTACATATAGTATTAATTAAAATAATACATTTAGCTACAAGGAAAATTTCTAAACATTAAACAAAAATTCCACTACATCTCCATCTTTCATTTCGTAATCTTTTCCTTCTGTACGAAGTACACCCGCATTTTTGCAAGCAGTTTCACTTTTATACTTTATATAATCTTCATAGCTAATAACTTGAGCTCTGATGAAGCCTTTTTCAAAATCTGTGTGGATAACACCTGCTGCTTTTGGAGCTTTCGAGCCTTTTTTAATTGTCCAGGCTCTAACTTCCTTAGGACCAGCAGTAAAAAAGCTTTGAAGCCCTAAGATATCGTAGCTTGCGCTTACAAGTCTATCTAGCGCGCTTTCTTTCATGCCATATTCACTAAGTAACTCTCTGACCTCATCATCTTCTAGCCCGATCATATCTTCTTCCATTTTTGCAGAGAAGCTTACCGCAATAAAATTTTTCTTTTTTGCATACTCTTTAACTTGCTTTTGATATTCATTTTCTTTTGCTAAATCATCTTCTCCAACATTCATTGCATAAATTACAGGTTTATCCGTTAGAAGTGATATTTGCTTTAAAAAACTTGCAAATTCATCAGTTCTATCTAAATAAGTTATCGCTAAGTTTCCCTCTTCTAAATATTTATTTAAGGATTGTAAGTTTTCTAAGATAGGAAGCATTTTTTTATCAGCCTTAGCAAGCTTTTCAACTCTTACTATTTGCTTTTGAATAGTTTCTAAATCAGCAAGGATAAGCTCAGTTTCTATAACCTCTATATCTCTTAGTGGATTAACAGAACCATCAACATGGACTATATTTTCATCATCAAAACATCTTATTATATGAAGTATTGCATTTGTTTCTCTAATGTTTGCTAAAAATTTATTTCCAAGCCCTTCACCTTTACTTGCACCTTTTACTAGTCCTGCAATATCAACAAAGTCAACTGTTGCGTACACAATTCTTTCTGGATTAACAAGTTTTGCAAGTTCATCAAGTCTTTTATCTTTGACAGGAACCGATGCTTTGTTAGGTTCAATTGTACAAAATGGATAATTTGCACTCTCTGCATTTTGTGCTTTTGTTAACGCATTAAAAACTGTTGATTTTCCAACATTTGGAAGTCCGACTATCCCAATACTTAATCCCATGTGTAATATACTCCAAATATATCTCTAATTAATTTTTTATATACAACCAGAGCTCAAGTATACACAAAAATATTAAAAATTAATATATTAAGATACTAAATTAAAATATTACTATTAGATCAGGCATAATAGCTTTTAACCTTGAAACGCCATATTCGTCAATCAACGTTCCTCTTATATCTAATTCTTCTAAATCCTTAATTTTATCAAAATACTCAATAGACTTATTAGTAATTAAAGTGTTTCTTAAAGACAAATTTAAAATTGAAAGCGGCGTCAAATAACTTATTGCTTCATCATCTATTTGAGTATCATTTAAACTTAACAAATCAAGACTTTTTATATTATCTAAATATTTCATACCATTTGATGTAATATTAGTTCCATCAAGCTTTAATTCCATAAGCTCAGGTAAATATTCTAAATTGTTTAACGAAATATCACTAATACATGTACCTTTTAAGTCCAATTCTTCAACTTTCAAAAAAGAGCTATCTTTTAATTGATCTAAAGATTCATTAGAAATATCTAAGTACGACAAAAGAAGAACAGTACCATAACAACGTAAGTATTGTTTTAAATTACCACCATTATTATCAGAATAATTTTTTTCACAACTTTGAACATTATAATTTGAATCATATTGCTTATTAAATTCATTATCAAAATTTACAAAATCATCAATATTTTCTAAATTTACCGAGTAATGCTCCCTACTATATTCAATACATTCATTTGTATAATCTTGATTATTAGTATCATTAATTTCTAGAGTTACTCCTGAGAATGCAGATTGCACTTCACCTTTAATAGACATTTTAACGTACAAGTGGCGAGGAGCTAAATTCATAATATCTGATTTAGAAATATCTTGAGAAAGCTCACTTGCTAATCTTTCTGCGTCATCTCCGCCTGCGCCAAAAGCGATAATATTTGCTATATTTCCAAATATAGT
>CAKMMH010000100.1 GCA_927798255.1 uncultured bacterium
CAGATTTTAATAAAGATGCTCTCGAGCAACTTGCTTCAACTTATCTTTTCTGTTCGAAAATGCAAGGACCTTGTGAGTTTATATTGTCCTCTCTTTTAGAAATTGAAACATTAAGATCAATTAAAAACAATGATGTTTCTTGCTCTGGACTAAAGCAATTTTGGAAAATTTGGATTGATAATAATTATAATAAGCAACTAAACTATGATTTAAAACTAGGTCTTATTGAGCGTACAAAAGAATTTAATCAAAGTAAATTGCCTAAATATGTTCAATGCGATGGTTCTGTAAAGAAAAATTTCAAAAAGGATTATGTTCCAAATAAAGCTGCTATCCAAAATATTCAAAAGACCAAGAAGCTAGTTTTACTACTTGGAAAAAAATATGGTGATATTTCAAGCCAATTTATGAGTGAATAGAAAAAACTTATAAATTCTTTCTTATATTTATAAAATCTTTTTCACAAGGTAAAAATACAATATCACTGTTTTCTTTTAAAAGCTCTTTGTCTTCTTTGTTTATATAACCCCAACCTGCATGATAATTTGTAAGCCAAGAAGGGGAATTTAGCTCATTTTTTATTTTTATTAAATTATCAATTGCATCATCAAAAAATGCTAAAGGTTGATTTTCTTTTTCATAAATAATTTTAATTTTTTCAGCTTTACTTCCTTTTTGATTTCCTGAGAAGATCTTGTTTTCATCTAATTTTTTCCCATAAAATTCTAAAAGAAGGGTAATAGAGCTAACATCTTTGTTGCTTACAATATAAAAATCTTTATCTTTTAAAAATTCCCAAATTTCTTTATATGGTTTATTAAGCTCGCACCAAGCTTTAATATTTTGACTTCTAAATTGAGCTCTTTTAGAAAAAAAAGTTTCTTCTAATTTATCATGTTCATTTTTACAAGAATCATATATTTTGTAAAATATATTTCTCTCAATTAAATAAGGTTCATTTCCTTTTTCTAATTCCTCAATACAAAATTTTGCGACTATAAACATTCCTGCACCGTCCACAGGTCTAGGTCTATTAAGCCTAAAAAATTCAAAGAACTTTTCTGGAACATTTTTAGTATCAATATTAATATTTTTTATTGTACAATAACCAACGGTCGCGATTTCATCTACTGTATCAAAAAGTACGCCATCAAAATCAAAAATATCAATCATAATGTAAAAATCCTCTATTTTAATAATTATTACTTTTTGTTATTCTATAAAAGTATGAAAAATTTTAAGGTTAGTGCGTGAAAAATGAAATGTTCAGTTTTATCTAGTGGCAGTAAAGCAAATTCTACTTATATAGAAACACAAAACACGAGTATTTTAATTGATTGTGGACTTTCTTGCAAGAAGTGTGAAATTGCATTAAGAAACATAGGGGTAGATCCTCAAAAACTTGACGCAATTTTTGTAACACACTCTCATTATGATCATATAAAGGGAATAAGCTTATTTAGTAAAAAGTTTCATGTGCCAGTTTATGGGACTTGTGAAACTTTAAAATGCATAAAAGAACCTTATGAGCCAACTCTTATTAATGAATTTTCTACATATAAAGTGAAAGATTTATGTATTAGTACAGCACCTACTTTTCATGATGCGCTAGATTCGTTGTCTTTTAAAATTTCTTCAAAAGGTCAAACGATAGGTTATTTGACCGATGTTGGTGTTACAACAGATATTTTAGAAGATTTTTTTAAAGATGTTAGCATGATGATATTAGAGTTTAATCACGACCCTATTATGCTTCAAATTTCTGATTACCCGTATCACCTAAAAAAGAGAATAGCATCAAGTTATGGACATTTATCAAATTTACAAGCAGGCGAGTTTCTAAAAAAAATTTATCATAAAAATTTAAAAGCCTTGTTCTTAGCACATATTAGTGAAAATACTAATACAAAAGAATGCGCCTTTAATGAGGCTATGAAAGTTTTAAACCAAATTGACCCTAATACAAAGTGCTATGTTGAAGCACTTGGATATATCCCAACAAATTTATATGATATTAGTAAAGATTTTAATAATAAAAATTTAAATAAATTATCTATAAATGAATCTTTAAATTTTGGTTCTAATTCTAGTTTAACTAAAAAAGAAAATACCGAGTACGAAATAGCAATTTAAATTAGTTAATAATATTAATATATTATTAGTATATCTAGGTGTTTTTTAAGATCTTTTTTGCATATTATAATTTGTATATACTAACTATTGGTTTTAGCTTTTCATTAATAGTTTATTAATTTAATAGAATAATAAGGTTACGAACATATGAACAAAAAAGATTTTAATAAAAGTCCTTTTAGTATTTTAGTAATTTCATTTTGCATAATGTTTTTTATTTTTTCGACTTGTGCTTTTTCAGATGATGATTCATGGAAAGATAATGTTCCGGATTCATTAAAGCCTTGGATAGCTTGGGTGTCAAAGGACATAAAGATAAATAAATGCCCACGAAGCTCAAGTAATTATGAAACTATGTTTTGTGATTTTATAACTTCTCTAAAAATTAATTTAGAAGGTGATAAAATTTCATTTACTCAGAATGTATTCCTTTATGAAGATTCATTTGTAAAACTTATGGGAGATAAAAGTATGCTTCCTAAGAATGTCAAGGAAGACGATGAAAATTTACCAATTATATATAAAGGGACTTATCCATATGTATTCTTAAAAAAAGGCGCACATGAAATAAAAGGTATTGTAGATATAGAAAATAATAGCACAGAAATCACACTTCCTGAAAAAGTTGCAATTATTCAATTTAGAAAAGATGGTAATAAAGAAAATAATATAAGTATCATAAATAATAAATTACAATTAGCAATAAAAAATGAAATGGCGCAAAATGATCAAGAAGAAACGCAAGATGAATTTAACGACAGTCTTGATATTCAAGTAAGAAGAATTTTAGAAGATGATGTACCTTTTAAGGTTACTACTTTATTGAGAATAAATGCTTCAGGTAAAGAAAGAGATGAAAATTTCGGAAAAATTATTTTCCCTAATTCACGCATTTTTAATATAACCTCTGCTCTCCCTGTAAGATTTGATAAGGATAATAACTTTATTTTTAAAGTTAGAAGAGGAAGTTATGAAATAAAAATAGACTCGATTTTAAATGATATTCCACAAAAACTCTCGTTTTTTAAATCCTCAAAAGCTTTTCCAGACAAAGAAATATGGGGATATACCATAAATAATGTATTAAGAACCACGCAAATTTCTGGAGTAAGAAATGTAGCACCTATTAATTTTGGTTATCCAATTAGCGATAGTAGTATGCGAGTTTATGAAATTAATGAAAATGAAAGTTTTAATATTCTAGAGAAATATAGAGCGCCTGTAATTGACGCTAAAAATGAATTAACAATTAATAGGAATTTTTGGTTAAATTTTAAAGGAGATGGCTATTTTGTTTCTGATTCATTATCTGGAAATGTTAAAAAAGAAGGTATAATGATTGTTAATAAAGATTTTCATATAGCAAAAGCTAATGTTAATAATGTAGATGTTCCTCTTTTTATTGATAAAGATACTTCAAATACAGGAATTAATTTACATCAAGGAAGTGTTAAGATAGAAAGCGAAGGAAGATACTCAAATATCAATGAGTTTACGCTAACCCCATATAGTTTTACTAAAAATAAGTCTAGTTTAACATTACATCTTCCTTCACAGTGGAAAATTTTTAATATTTCAAACATAAAAAATGATTACTATTCTTGGGTTAGTAAATGGAATTTACTTAGACTTTTTTATTTATGTTTAACATTTTGCATTATTGTTAAAGTATTCTCATTAAAACTTGGTATCGTTTCACTTATTTCAATGATTCTTGTTCATAACACAGAAGTTTCTTTGTATTTACCGTTAATACTAATCACTTTCTTTCACTTTATATCTACACTTCTTTATAATAATGAAAAGAAAAGGTTCTATTTTAATCTTTTTAATAGAATTAAAAATATTATTATTATTTTATTGCTAATTTTTGTTCTTCCGTTTGTCATTGATGATGTTAGAAGGTCCGTATATCCGCAATTAGGATTTGATATTTCAAAGGAAAATCAAACTAATTACTATACTAACAACATGAAAAGGAAATCTTATTCTATAAATGGTAATCAAATGGTAGGTGCCTCTAATAGAGCCCTTAGTAAAAGTTTTGGTAGCCAGGCTATGTATGATGTGGATACTGTTACAGAGGAGGCAGAAGTTTTAGGAGTTAATGTACCAAGAGAGGAAGTGCTTATTAAGAATTCAAGTTTAGCAATTCCTACCGGATTTGGAAAACCTATGTGGAATGGTTCGACTATTGTAAAAATAAATGAAGATATAAAAGATAGTAATCAAAAAATTAAAATTACTTATTTAACTCCAACTATGAATTTAATTATAAGTTTTTTAAGAGCAATATTTTTAGGATGGCTATTCATTTTACTTATTAATTTTACAACGTATACAAAAGTTAGGGAGTTTATATTAAATAAATTTCCAAAGATCGTTACTTGCTTAATGTTATGCTTTGTAGGACTTTTAAGCTTTAATGTAAATAGTGCAAATGCTGATTTTCCAAGTGAGGCGCAACTTAATGAGTTGAGAGAATATGTAAAAGCTAATGTAGATAAAGCACCAAATTGCGTTCCAACTTGTGCAAGTATTTCTTCGGGAGACTTAAAAGTTTCAGATAAAAGTGCCTCTATTACTTTAAAACTTAATGTGATTTCAGATTCTGCATTTCCTATAATAAAAAATAGTCAAGATTATGTTATTGATGAAATTTTAGTTGATAATGACAGTATAAAAAGAGCCATCAAAACAACTGATAATAATATTTGGGTTTTCTTATATAAGGGAATTCATGATGTTAAGATAAAATTTACGTTACAAAACTTAAATATGCCAAACTTTGTTTTTGAAAAACCGATTTCAAAACTAAACGTGAATTTATCTGGATATGAATATTTAGGACAAAGTACATTTGTTAAAGATTTTAAATTAAGAAGAGTAAAATCATTAACTGAAAGTGCTATAGAAAATGATAATAAGCAAAATGAAACAAAATTAAATCTAGAGTTATCTTCTTATTATTTTATAGAAAAAGAATTAATATTTAACGATACTGAGTACAAACTTATTACTAAAATTTCAAAGTTTGGAAACACCAACACGGCATCAACACTTGAATTAAAATTAACAAAAAACGAAAAAGTGTTAACATCAAATATAGATGTTAAAAATGATGTAGCGCGTATAGATTTTGCAAAAGGGGATAGTTATAAAACTATAGAATCAAGACTTCCGATTGTTGATTATATTGAGCTTAAATCTCAAGATATAGATTTTGTATTTGAATCGTGGAAGGTCTTCCAAAGTGAAAGTTGGCAAGTTTCATATAAAGGTATACCTGAAATAATTAATAACAATGTTAGGTATTGGGTTCCAAGAAAAAAGGAAACGTTGTTTATTTCGATTTCGGCTATTAAAAATGCTGATGCACCAGTAGAAACGATAACTCGTTCAGAGATTGATTATTTGTTAGCTGAAAAAGAACTTAGCGCAGAAATGAAATTTGTAATTCGTTCTTCTCAAGGTGGAAAGCATGAATTTATATTTCCAAAAGAGTTTAAACTTGAGTCTTGCTATATAAATTATAACAAGGTGCCATGTACTTCAGAAACGCAAGATTCTTTAAAAGTTAATCTTGAATTAATACCTTCAGAGCAGACAGTTAAGCTTATGTTTAAAGCGCCTCTTAATTGGAAAACAAGGTATGTCCTTCCCAAAATTAACACAAATATTGAATCTGTAAATTCTATTATTAAAGCAAAATTTGAAAAAAATAATGCAAAACGATTTTTGTTATGGGCAAGGGGACCAAAGATGGGAGCATGTGTGTTATTTTGGGTAACGTTTCCTATTATAATTATTTTTGCTGCAATTTTAAAATATGTATTAAAATCTTCAATCTCATTTAAAGAATGGTTTATTCTTCTTTTAGGTTGTAGTTTACTTCAATCATACGTCGATTCATTTTTGTTAATTGTATGGTTAATATCTGGTGATTTTGTAATGAGAAAAAGATTAAGTGTGATAAATGAGATCGTAAATAGCGATGTTAATAATAGTGAAGGCAATCTTTCAGTAAGTGGTGGTAAGAAAAATAGAAATTCAGGTATAAAGGTATATTTATTTTTCGGAATTCTTGCAATATTTGGCTTTTGTAATCTTATAAGAATTGCACTTTTAGGTGTAACTCCAAATATGTGGATTGCTGGTAATGGTTCATATATGAATTTAACTTCTACACTTTTAGTTTGGTATGAAGATATTGTAGGTAACATTTTGCCAATGCCAGAGATATATTCAGTGAGTATTATTTACTATAAAGTGTTTATAGTTTTTTGGGCACTTTGGGGGGCATTATTTATTATTAAATATTTAACAAAAATTATTAAGAAATTAGTTAGTATATAATAAAGTTTTAGGTAACGGGTTTTAGGTGGTAGGTAGTTGTTTTCTACAATCTGTAATCTGAGACCGGAAACCTGAAGCCAACTCCTAGCAGGTGTCAGGTATCTGGTATCAGAAAACTGGTAAGCTGGTAGCAGCTTAATATCACAACCCCGAAGGGT
>CAKMMH010000101.1 GCA_927798255.1 uncultured bacterium
GTAATTTTAGCCCCCCCCTTACGGAGTGGTGTGCGAGGGGGAATTTTCATACAACCGGGTAGCTTGAGTATTCGCCTATCGGCGCATATTCAGCTTCCCCCGGTCCTAGCACCGCATGCTTCGCATGCTATGGGATGTCCTTTCAGGGTATTTTATGAAGTAAACGCGTTAACGTTTTCTTCCCCTTCTATTATTTCTAAAATCTCTTCCTGATTTTTTGCTGCCTTTACTTCCTCCTCTATTTCTGTTTCTTCCCTCATCACCTCGATAAGTTTTAGTAAAGGCAATCTTTTTAAATTTCATACCACTTTCATCAAGCCCGGCTTTTCCATAGTAATCAAGCACATCTTTACAAACATTCCCATGTTTATCATTTAAAGGAATTGGCCCAAAGTCTGGATGTAAAAATCCATATCTAAGTTCTACAGGTCTATCGTACTTATAAACTATATTACAATCTTTTCCTCTTACTTCTTTAAGCCAAGCTGCTATTTCCTCCGCGTTTGAAATAGATGCTGAAAGCATTAAAAGTGCAGCCTCTTTTGAACTTAAAATTATACTCTCCTCCCACACAGCCCCTCTTTGAGGATCTGCAATATAATGCACTTCATCAAACACTACTAAAGAATACCTTTCATCGATTTTATAAAGCTCATTTCTATAAATCTCAGTTGTGGCAATTAAAATGTTTGCATCAGTATCTATTTTTCTATCGCCTGTTAAAATTCCCACCTTAAATTGAGGTTCAAATCTTTTCTTAAAATCATTATACTTTGTGTTTGACAATGCTTTTAAAGGAGTTGTGTAAATCGAACGCCCTCCTTGCTCTGCGTTTGCTTTAATTGCTTCAAGTGCAATATAAGTTTTTCCAGAGCCTGTAGGAGCAACAACTAATGTATCATTTCCCATAACAACCGATTCAATGGCTTCTTTTTGGAAATCATCAATAACAAATTTTGTATCCTTAGGAACTCCTATCCCCTCTAAGAACGCTTTTTTCTCATTACTTATTCTTGCTCCTCTACTATCACCATTAAATTCTTTTTGGTGCTTTTTTTCTTGTCTATCTCTACCGTGTCTATAATTCATTATTTAAAATTATCCTTTAAATTAATTATTCTTTTAAGCATTATTATTTTCTAAATTGTATTCAATATTATACCTACAAGATATAAAATATCTTAATTCTTCATTAGTAATATTTTTAATATTTTCTATTTTGTCATCATATACAACTTTTCCGTCAAACATAGCTATTAGATGCGAAACTGCAGGAAAAAGTCGCCTTAAATCGTGACTTACTATAATCATTGTTAAATTATACTCTTTTTGTAATTCTTGTATTAATTCCATAATGATAGCACTACAAACTGGGTCTAGACCACTTGTTGGGTCATCTAACAAAACTACACTTGGTGTCGAAACAAGTGCTCTTGCTAAAGATACACGCTTTTGCATACCACCTGAAAGCTCCCCTGGCATCTTTAAATAACTTGCTTTTAATCCTACTCTATAAAGAATTTCAAACGCTTTTTTAGTGTAAATTTCTCGTTTTTCATCACTTAAAAGAGAAAGAGAGCCACCTCTTGTTAAAGGAAAAAGGACATTGTCAAAAACATTCATAGAGTCAAAAAGAGCTCCCTCCTGAAACATTAATGAAACATCTTTTTTATTTTCTATTCCTAAATCAAACGTTCCACTATCTTGAGGATAAATTCCAGCAAGCACTTTTAAAAGCACACTTTTTCCTGCAGCACTTGGGCCAATAAGCCCTGTGATTGTTCCACTTTCAAGAGTAAAAGATACATCATCTAACGCAATTACATCTTTAAATGTTTTTGAAATAGTATTAACTTGAATTTTTCCCATATATTAGACCTTTATAGCACTTCTTGTATTTTACTATCTAACTCCTCTATTGAAAATGGTTTTGGTAAAAATGCTTTTGCACCATATGCAAGCATTTTATCTACTGCTTCTTTTGCACTAAAACCACTTATCACTATCACTTTAACATCAGGACGAATTGACATTAAATCAATATATAAATCTTCCCCTGAACCATCAGGCATAAGCATATCAGTTATTACTAAATCAAATTTTCCTCTTTCTTTTTTAAACGCATCATACGCTTCTTTTGTACCACTTGCTGCTACCACATCATATCCTAAAAATTTAAGCCCTTCAAAGAATACATCTCTTATAACTTCTTCATCATCTACAAATAAGATTTTGGCACTCTTTTTATTAATTTTTTCGTTTGATTTATTATCCTTTTTATTTTCTTCATCATTAACATTTTTTGCCATAGGAAGTTTTATTCTAAATGAACTTCCGACACCTTCCTTTGAAGCTATACTTAATTTTCCTTTTAAACTTTTAACAATATCACAAACTGTATATAACCCTAGTCCCGTTCCATTGTCACCTTTTGTCGTAAAGTAAGGAAGTAAAATTTTTTCTTGCACTTCTTTTGATATTCCAATTCCATTATCTGTCACAGAAAATTTACAATAATTATCTTTATCTTTTGATAATACAATTTGAATTTTTAATCCTTCTTTATTTTCGCATTGTTTTAAAGCATCTCTTGCATTCACTACTAAGTTAATTAATATCTGCGAAATAGAAGCCTCAACTGCTTCAACATAAATATTTTTTTCCAATTTATTTTCTATTTCAATCATCGGAGGAATTGAAGCACGAAGAAGAAAAATAGTATCTTCAAAAACTTTTGTTAAATTTAAAACTTTTTTTTCATCATTTAATTTTAATCTAGAAAAATTTAAAATTTGTTTTGTTAGGCCTGAAGCTTTTGTTATCGCACTTTCAATTGATACTACTGAATCCATTAAATCATTACTATTTTTAGAATTGCTTTTTGAATTTTTTTCTAAATTTCTTTTTATAAAAGCGATGTGTCCCATCATGCCTGTAAGAATATTATTAAAGTCATGAGCAACACCTCCAGCAAGAACTCCTAAACTCATAAGCCTTTGATTATGCAGTCTTTCATTTGGATTATTGTTCTTTTTATCCATATAATAAATTTACCTTTAATTTACCCATCAGATAACTTATTTAAATTATTATATATTTTTATTTTTTAAAAAAATTATCTTTAAAATTCAAATGTTTTCAGTATAGAATACTATTTAAGCAGTATATTAAATTTTATCAAATCTTAAAATAGGGTTTATTTAAAACATTATAATAAAAACACTATTTTAACATTTATGGAGTATTTATAAATGGCTGAGTTAAGAAAGGGCATCGTAAAGTGGTTTAACGATGCTAAAGGATTTGGATTTATAGAAAATGAAGATGGACAAGATGTTTTCGTTCATTATTCAGCTATAGCATCTGATGGTTTTAAAACATTAAAAGATGGCGAAGAAGTTACTTATGAAATTGAAAAAGGTGATAAAGGACTTCACGCACTGTGTGTAAATAGAACTAAAAAAATTGTAAAAAAACAAACAAAACAAGCAAGTAGCGAATCAAGCACTGACTCTACTACAAACATAAGTGATAGCACAGATTCAAGTGCAATTGCTGATATGTCTTCAAGTAGCACTGAAACTTCAAACTTAAATTAATAATAATAATTTTAAAGTTTTTTGTTTACTGTTTGTTTATTATTACTTAATAAGTAATTTTTATCTATCTTTATTTTTATTTCCTGCTAGCTGCCCACAAGCTGCACCGATATCCTTGCCTTTTGAGAATCTGATTGTTGTTGTTATCTTCGAATTTAAAAGTGTATTTGCAAATTCATAAATTACATTTTCTGTCGGTGTCTTAAACGCATCTTCTTTACTTCCAGGATTATAAGGAACTAAATTAACTTTTGCTTTTAATTTAGATACAATCTTTTTTAATCTTGTTAAATCTTCTCTTGTATCATTAACCCCTTTTAACATCACATACTCGAGCGTTATTTTCCTTCTTCCTTTTAAAGTTACATTTTTTAACGTTTCAATTAATTCATCTAGTGGATATTTTTTATTTATTGGCATTAAGACATCTCTTTGCTCACTAGTTGTAGAGTTTAAAGATACTGCTAAACTTGCAGGAACTTCCGTTTCAAAAAATTCTTTTATTCTAGGAATTATTCCACATGTTGAAACTGTAATTTTTCTTTGACTAAACGCAAAACCGTATTCATCATTTAAAATTTTTATAGCCTTTACAACATTATCATAATTCAAAAACGGCTCTCCCATTCCCATAAATACAATATTTGTAAACTCTTCATCAAATGTTCCAGCATCATTTAATAAGTATCTTACTTGTCCTATAATTTCAGATACTTCCAAATTTCTTTTAAATCCTAGCTTTCCAGTCTGACAAAACGCGCATCCCATAGCACAGCCAACTTGTGAAGAAACGCAAATTGTATTTCTTTTTTCTTGTTTAATAAAAACAGATTCAATAAGCGAATCATCTTTTAATTTAAAAAGATATTTTCTTGAGCCATCATTTGAAATAAGTCTTGTTTCTAAAGTTAAATCTGGAAATGAAAAAGTACATGCAAAAATTTCTCTAGTTTCTTTTTTAATATCTGTCATTAAAGAAAAATCTGTTATACCTCTTGCATACACCCATTTATATAATTGATCTGCTCTAAACTTTGGAAGTTCAAAACTTTCTTTTAAAAATTTTGCTAAATCTAATCTTGTATAATTAAAAAAATTTTCCATATTAATAATATAAAAATGCCTACACGTATATAAAAACATGCAGGCAAAACAGAATCCTTCTCTTATAACCTATAGATCATTAAAGATCAGGGAAAAAGAGCTTAATTTCTCTTATTGCACTCTCGACAGAGTCGGAACCATGGATTGCATTATGAAAACGCCAATCAGGCGAATCACCTTCATGCTCACCGAATTTTCCACGAATGGTATTCGGATCGTCAATCCCCCCCATAAGCGTACGACAACGTTTCACAGCGTTTTCGCCTTCGAACACTGCTACAAGAACTTTACCTTCTGTTGCACAACGAATTAAGTCGGGCGTCCACGAGTCTTTTGAGTGATCATTAAGATGTTCTCGATAAAGCTCCTTAGCTTGATCCTTAGTCATCGTGAGTTTCCTAAAAGCATAAAATCTAAGACCAGAGTCTTGAATGATTTTTAAGATTTCCCGATCCACTCCCGCAAGCATAGCGTGAGGTTTAATAACGCAAAGGGTCATCTCGATCATAGTAAAACCTCTTTTAACAACTTTAAGAGTAACTGACATCGTAATCATTATAAACAATCACGAGGTAACAAATAATTATATTATTTTATAAGTTCTAGAAAATAATGCAAATATTTTGATAAATTAAAAAAGAATAAATTAAGAAAACTTGGAAAGCACAATAATTAATTAAAGAATAGGATAAAAGGAAACGAAAACAGTTAAGATGCACGTTTTAAAGCAACAAAACATGCATCTTTAACTATCTTATAAATTAGGAAAAAAGAATTTTACTTCAATTTTTGCATTTTCAAGGCTATCAGAACCATGAACACAATTTCTTGCTTTGCTATCTGCAAAATCAGCTCTAATTGTTCCTTTTTCAGCTTCTTTAGGATCAGTAGCCCCCATAAGCTGTCTATTTTTAAGAACTGCACCTTCTCCCTCAAGAACAGATACTACAACAGGACCACTTGTCATATATTCAACTAAATCATCATAGAAAGGTCTTTCCTTGTGAACTTCATAAAATTTTTGAGCTTGCTCTTTTGATAAAGTTAACATTTTTGTTCCAACGATTTTTAACCCATTATCTTCGAAACGAGTAAAAATTTTACCAATAATATTTTTTTGTACACCATCTGGTTTAACAATTGATAATGTTCTTTCAATACTCATAAAATATTTCTCCTTTAATAAATTTTATAACTTAAAAATTAAATTCTTTGATATCTTATAAATCCACTTGCTCTTCACCTTTTGGTGTTTCCTTTAGTCTTTTAACAATACGACCTTTTGTTAAATCATATGGTGAAATTTCGACAACTACTCTATCTCCAGGGATTACCCTAATATAAAAACGTCTCATTTTTCCTGCCAAATATGCTAAAAGCTCGTGACCATTATCACATTTAACTCTAAAAGTGGTGTTTGGAAAGCATTCTTCTACCACACCATTTAATTCAATTGTATCTTTTGCCATAAAAAATCTTACTTAAAATTCTCTAAACATTTATAAAATATGCTAAATTACAACATATTGATACCTTATAGATATCAATAAAACTACTGTAAATTTTTTGTGTATACTAACACTTTTTTTTAAAAACTGCAAAATTTCAAAAATAATATGGACTTTTTATCAAAAATATGGCGCTATTAATGAGGCCAATATGGATATTATGGTCGTCTTTAAGACGTAAACCGATTTATAAATTTATATAATTTATTGGGGTCACTCCCCGTTTCTAATCCATATTGGCTTTTTTAGTACACAAAATCTGCTAAATCCTAAGCTACCATACCTATCCTTAACAAGTTTTTTATTCTAAATA
The DNA here is from genome assembly GCA_927798255.1 of uncultured bacterium. GTDB lineage: Bacteria > Bdellovibrionota_C > UBA2361 > UBA2361 > CAKMMH01 > CAKMMH01. The sequence goes on from CAKMMH010000101.1 coordinate 6,525, forward strand.
TGAGATAGCTAAAATACTAAATGCCTCCCCCCCCTAACCTGTCTACACCTAACACATCAGATCCCTGAAATACAAAAACAGTTATCAAATACCAGCCATAAAAACTATCATCAAATTATTTAT